>NZ_JAIWJZ010000222.1:0-239 GCF_020216105.1 Enterobacter sp. K16B | reverse complement strand
CTTACCCGGCCTACAAAAGAGCGTATCGTAGGCCGGGTAAGCGTAGCGCCACCCGGCAAATTCACTGGATCAGTAGCCCATATTTTTCTTCTTCTCTAACTCTTCTTTCGCCGTGTCCGGCAGGTAGAGCGTGGATTTGGTGACCGTCACCTTCTCAGGCATCGTGCCGTCCTTCTTGAATTTCTCCAGCGCATCGAATGCCGGGCCGGCCATGTTTGGCGTGAGTTCCACGCTGGCGT
>NZ_JAIWJZ010000035.1:0-41059 GCF_020216105.1 Enterobacter sp. K16B | reverse complement strand
GCGCCTACTATTGACCACGAAATCAATTGAGCTTAG
The DNA here is from genome assembly GCF_020216105.1 of Enterobacter sp. K16B. Lineage (NCBI taxonomy): Bacteria > Pseudomonadati > Pseudomonadota > Gammaproteobacteria > Enterobacterales > Enterobacteriaceae > Enterobacter > Enterobacter sp. K16B. The sequence continues at coordinate 41,023 of NZ_JAIWJZ010000035.1, read as the reverse complement.
CCGCCATGCAATTAAGCAAATATGGCGCATGCCCTTTTTATTCTGAAAAACAGTTAAAGGAATAATTATGGAAAAGCATTATGTCGGTTCTGAAATTGGTCAATTGCGTAGCGTTATGCTGCACCGCCCAAATTTAAGTCTGAAACGGTTAACGCCGTCGAATTGTCAGGAGCTGCTTTTCGATGACGTGCTCTCGGTTGAACGGGCGGGTGAAGAGCATGACATTTTCGCAAACACGCTGCGCGAGCAGGGTGTGGAAGTCCTGCTGTTGACCGACCTTCTCACGCAAACCCTTGATATCGCAGAGGCGAAAGCCTGGTTGCTGGAGACGCAAATCTCCGACTATCGCCTCGGCCCCACCTTTGCCGGCGACGTCCGCGGCTGGCTGGCGGATATGCCGCACCGCGAACTGGCGCGCAGATTAAGCGGCGGATTAACCTACGGTGAAATTCCGGCGGCCATTAAAAATATGGTCGTCGATACCCACACGGCGAATGATTTTATTATGAAGCCGCTGCCAAACCATTTATTTACTCGTGATACTTCGTGCTGGATTTATAACGGCGTGTCCATTAACCCGATGGCCAAACCGGCTCGTCAGCGCGAAACCAATAACCTGCGGGCAATATATCGCTGGCACCCGGCATTCGCCGACGGTGAATTTATTAAGTATTTCGGTGATGAAAATATTAATTACGACCATGCCACTTTAGAAGGCGGTGACGTATTAGTGATTGGCCGCGGCGCGGTGTTGATCGGCATGTCCGAACGCACCACCCCGCAGGGGGTAGAGTTCCTCGCCAACAGCCTGTTCAAACACCGCCAGGCCGAGCGCGTGATCGCCGTTGAGCTGCCAAAACACCGCTCCTGCATGCACCTCGACACCGTGATGACCCACATCGATGTCGACACCTTCTCCGTCTACCCGGAAGTGGTGCGCAAAGACGCCCAGTGCTGGACGCTCACCCCAGACGGCCGCGGCGGCCTGCTGCGCACCCAGGAAACCGACCTGCTGCACGCCATTGAAAAAGCCCTCGGCATTAACCAGGTGCGTCTGATCACCACCGGCGGCGACGCCTTTGAGGCCGAACGCGAGCAGTGGAACGACGCCAATAACGTACTGACCATTCGCCCGGGCGTGGTGATCGGCTACGAGCGCAACGTCTGGACCAACGAGAAGTACGACAAGGCCGGTATCACCGTGCTGCCCATCCCGGGCGACGAGCTGGGACGCGGGCGCGGCGGCGCGCGCTGCATGAGCTGCCCGCTGGAACGCGACGGAATTTAAGGAGCCATCATGGAACGAAAACCCACTCTGGTTGTGGCCCTGGGCGGCAACGCCCTGCTCAGGCGCGGCGAACCGTTAGAGGCCGACATCCAGCGCCAGAACATTGAGCTTGCCACCCGTACCATCGCCGGGCTGACGGCACAGTGGCGCGTGGTGCTGGTGCACGGCAACGGGCCGCAGGTCGGGCTGCTGGCGCTGCAGAACAGCGCCTACGACAAGGTCGCCCCTTATCCGCTGGACGTTCTCGGCGCGGAAAGCCAGGGGATGATCGGCTACATGCTCCAGCAGGCGCTGAAAAACAGCCTGCCCCAGCGCGAGGTGAGCGTCCTGCTCACTCAGGTGGAGGTGGACGCCGCCGACCCGGCCTTCAGCAACCCGACCAAGTACATCGGCCCGGTCTACAGCGAAGCGCAGGCAAAAACGCTGGCCGCGGAGAAAGGCTGGGTGTTCAGGGCCGACGGCGGCTATTTCCGCCGCGTGGTGCCCTCTCCACAGCCGAAGCGCATCGTTGAGCGCGACGCCATCTCGGCGCTTATCCAGCGCGACCACCTGGTGATCTGCAACGGCGGCGGCGGCGTGCCGGTGGTGGAAAACGCCAACGGCTATCGCGGGATTGAGGCAGTGATCGACAAAGACCTCTCCGCCGCCCTGCTGGCGCGCCAGATCGAGGCCGATGCCCTGCTGATCCTCACCGATGCCGACGCGGTGTACCTCGACTGGGGCAAACCGACCCAACGCCCGCTGGCGCAGGTGACGCCGGAACTGCTCAGAGGCATGCAGTTCGACGCCGGATCGATGGGGCCAAAGGTGGCCGCCTGTCGCGAGTTCGTTGAAGCCTGCAACGGGATTGCCGGAATTGGCGCGCTGGCCGACGGCGCGGAGATCCTGGCGGGCGAGAAAGGCACGTTGATTCGTAACTGAACACACATTTTAAAAGGGATTAACCCATGACCATCAACCTGAAAAACCGCAACTTCCTCAAACTGCTGGACTACACCCCGGCAGAGATCCAGTACCTGATCGACCTCGCCATTGAGCTGAAGGCCGCCAAAAAAGCCGGGCGCGAGAAGCAAACCCTGGTCGGGAAAAACATCGCCCTGATCTTTGAAAAAACCTCCACCCGCACCCGCTGCGCCTTTGAAGTGGGCGCGTTCGACCAGGGCGCGCAGGTCACCTACCTCGGCCCAAGCGGCTCGCAGATCGGCCATAAAGAGTCGATGAAAGACACCGCCCGCGTATTAGGCCGCATGTATGACGGCATCGAATACCGCGGCTATGGGCAGGCCATCGTCGAGGAGCTGGGCGAGTACGCGGGCGTGCCGGTGTGGAACGGCCTGACCGACGAATTCCACCCAACGCAAATCCTCGCTGACCTGATGACCATGCTGGAGCACTCGCCGGGTAAAACCCTGCCGGAGTTGAGTTTTGCCTATCTCGGCGACGCGCGAAACAACATGGGCAACTCGCTGATGGTCGGCGCGGCCAAAATGGGGATGGATATCCGCCTCGTCGCGCCGAAATCCTTCTGGCCGGAAGCGGGTCTGGTTGAGCAGTGCCGCGCCATCGCTAAAGAGACGGGGGCGCGCATCACCCTTACCGACGACGTGGAAGAGGGCGTGAAGGGAGCGGATTTCCTCTACACCGACGTGTGGGTCTCTATGGGCGAGCCGAAGGAGGCCTGGGCCGAGCGCGTCAGCCTGATGAAGCCGTATCAAATCAACGCGCACGTCATGAAAGCCACCGGCAACCCGAACGTCAAGTTTATGCACTGCCTGCCGGCGTTCCACAACGAGCACACCAAAGTGGGCCGTGAAATCGAGATGGCCTACGGCCTGAAGGGGCTGGAGGTGACGGAAGAGGTCTTTGAATCACCAAACTCCATCGTCTTCGACGAAGCTGAGAACCGCATGCACACCATTAAAGCGGTCATGGTGGCGACACTCGGCGACTAATCACCGCCCGGCGCGCCGCGGGGTGCGCCGGGTTTAAGGAGAACATCATGGGCAAGTTCAAGTTTCCCTCCGCTTACACCATTCTCTTCTTTCTGATTGCCGTCGTCGCCGCGCTGAGCTGGATCATCCCGGCCGGTCAGTACCAGATGGCAATGAACGAGGCATTAGGCAAAGAAGTGCCGGTTGCCGGTACCTATGCGCACGTGGCGGCCCATCCGCAGGGCCTCGTTTCCGTCCTGATGGCGCCCATCGCCGGGCTGTACGATCCGGTTTCCGGCCAGGCCGGGGCGATCGACGTGGCGCTGTTTATTCTGATCATCGGGGGATTTCTCGGGATCGTCACCAAAACCGGGGCGATTGACGCCGGGATCGAGCGCGTCACCACCCGGCTGCGCGGACGCGAAGAGTGGATGATCCCGATCCTGATGGCGCTGTTTGCCGCAGGCGGCACGATTTACGGCATGGCCGAGGAGTCGCTGCCCTTCTACACCCTGCTGGTGCCGGTAATGCTGGCCGCCCGGTTCGACCCGGTTGTCGCCGCCTCTACCGTGCTGCTCGGCGCGGGGATCGGCACGCTCGGCTCCACCATTAACCCGTTCGCGACGGTGATCGCCGCCAACGCCGCCGGGATCCCCTTCACCAACGGCATCATGTTGCGCATCGCGCTGCTGGTGATTGGCTGGGTCATCTGCGTGGCGTGGGTGATGCGTTACGCCCGTAAGGTGCGTCAGGACCCGTCGCTGTCGATCGTCGCCGACAAGCAGGAGGAGAACCGCGCCCATTTCCTCGGCAACAAAGGGGAGCAGTCGCTGGAATTTACCCCGGTGCGCAAAATCATCCTCGTGATTTTTGCCCTCGCCTTCGCGGTGATGATTTACGGCGTGGCGGTGCTGGGCTGGTGGATGGCGGAGATCTCGGCGGTATTTCTCGCCAGCGCCATCATCGTGGGGCTTATCGCCCGCATGAGCGAAGAGGAGCTAACCTCGACGTTTATCAACGGCGCACGAGATTTGCTGGGCGTCGCGCTGATTATCGGCATTGCGCGCGGTATCGTAGTCATCATGGATAAGGGCATGATTACCCACACCATTTTGCACAGCGCGGAAGGGCTGGTCAGCGGGTTATCCACGGTGGCGTTTATCAACGTGATGTACTGGCTGGAGGTCGTGCTGTCATTTCTTGTGCCTTCTTCATCCGGCCTGGCCGTTCTGACGATGCCGATCATGGCACCGCTGGCCGATTTCGCTAACGTCAACCGCGACCTGGTGGTGACGGCTTACCAGTCTGCCTCCGGCATCGTAAACCTCGTCACGCCAACCTCAGCCGTGGTGATGGGCGGTCTGGCTATCGCCCGGGTGCCTTACGTGCGTTACCTGAAATGGGTGGCGCCGCTGCTGGCGATCCTGACGGTGGTGATTATGGTGGCGTTAAGCCTGGGGGCGGTGTTGTGATGTGTTGACGTTGTAGGCCCGGTAAGCGTAGCGCCACCGGGCGTTTTGTTTCAGCCACTTACATGGGAAATAGTTATGACGGAATATGGTGATTACTCTCCAAAAGAACAACTCCAGTTGACGGTCTGTCAGCGCCTGATTGCAGAAAAGAGCTATATCTCCCAGGAAGAGATCCGCCGCGACCTGCAGGAGAGAGGGTTTGACAGCATCAGCCAGTCGACCGTTTCGCGTCTGCTGAAGTTGCTCGGAGTCATAAAAATTCGAAATGCTAAAGGGCTAAAGATTTATTCGTTGAATCCTCAACTGCGCCCTGCTCCCGACGCCGCACGCACCGTTTCGGAAATGGTGGTGAGCGTCGAGCATAATAGCGAATTTATCCTTGTGCACACCGTGGCCGGATATGGCTGCGCGGTGGCGCGCATTCTGGATTATCACCAGCTTCCGGAGATTTTAGGCGTGGTGGCCGGCAGCAGTATCGTCTGGGTCGCCCCCCGGGTGGTGAAGCGCACCGCGCTGGTGCATAAGCAAATTAATTATTTACTCAGAACGAATTAATATTCACAAAGAACCGTTTGCATTGAGTAAAGCGTGCATTAAATCGCTTGATCCGCAAAGCGAGCTGCGTATAATGCCCGACAATTTGCCAGGAGGAAGCATGGTCAAGCGTGTACGACACAACGTCTTACCGCGTCTGAAATCAGACGCTGGCCTGCCGTTTTTCTTCCCGTTGCTCAATCTATTCCCAGAGCCCCTCATTTGAGGGGCTTTTTTTTGCCCGGCGTCAGGAGATAAACATGAATCCGCTTTATCAAAAACACATCATTTCCATAAACGACCTCAGCCGCGAAGAGCTGGAACTGGTTCTGGAAACCGCGGCAAAACTGAAGGCTAATCCGCAACCGGAGCTGCTGAAGCACAAGGTGATTGCGAGCTGCTTCTTTGAAGCCTCCACCCGCACCCGCCTCTCCTTTGAAACCTCGATGCACCGCCTGGGCGCGAGCGTGGTGGGCTTCTCGGACAGCAGCAACACGTCGCTGGGTAAGAAAGGCGAAACTCTGGCGGATACCATTTCAGTGATCAGCACCTATGTGGACGCGATCGTGATGCGACACCCGCAGGAGGGCGCGGCGCGCCTGGCAACCGAGTTTTCCGGCGGCATTCCGGTGCTGAACGCCGGCGACGGCGCCAACCAGCACCCGACGCAGACCCTGCTGGATCTGTTCACCATTCAGGAAACTCAGGGCACGCTTGAGAACCTGAACATCGCCATGGTCGGCGACCTGAAATATGGTCGTACCGTCCACTCCCTGACCCAGGCGCTGGCGAAATTTAACGGTAACCGCTTCTTCTTCATCGCCCCGGACGCGCTGGCCATGCCGCAGTACATCCTCGACATGCTGGACGAAAAAGGCATTCAGTGGAGCCTGCATGCGAGCATCGAAGAGGTGATGAGCCACGTGGATATTCTGTACATGACCCGCGTGCAGAAAGAGCGTCTGGACCCGTCCGAATATGCCAACGTGAAGGCGCAGTTTGTGCTGCGCGCCAGCGACCTTGAGGGGGCGCGCGACAACATGAAGGTCCTGCACCCGCTGCCGCGCATCGACGAGATCACCACAGATGTGGATAAAACGCCGCATGCCTGGTACTTCCAGCAGGCCGGGAACGGCATCTTCGCCCGCCAGGCGTTACTGGCACTGGTTCTGAATCGCGAATTAGCTCTGTAAGGGGAGACGACCATGACACACGATAACAAACTCCAGGTTGAAGCCATCAAGCGTGGCACCGTGATTGACCACATCCCTGCGCAGGTGGGCTTTAAGCTGCTGACGCTGTTCAAACTGACCGAAACCGACCAGCGCATCACCATCGGCCTGAACCTGCCGTCGGGCGAGATGGGACGCAAAGATCTGATCAAGATTGAGAACACCTTCCTGACCGACGAACAGGTCAACCAGCTGTCGCTGTACGCGCCGGAGGCCACCGTCAACCGCATCGACGAGTATGAAGTGGTCGGCAAATCCCGTCCGAGCCTGCCGGAACGCATTGAGAGCGTGCTGGTCTGCCCGAACAGCAACTGCATCAGCCACGCTGAGCCGGTGTCCTCCAGCTTTGCAGTGAAAAAACGCGCCGATGACATCGCGCTCAAATGCAAATACTGCGAAAAAGAGTTTTCTCATTATGTGGTGCTGGCCAACTAATTGAGGTTGGTAATGAAATCCCGGCTGTTATAATGGCCGGGAACATTCTTAACGCTGTCATTCTGGAGAAAACATGAGCAAAGTACTCGCGACGGAAAATGCACCCGCGGCTATCGGCCCCTACGTTCAGGGCGTTGATCTGGGCAGCATGATCATCACTTCAGGTCAGATCCCGGTGAACCCGAAAACCGGCGCGGTGCCGGAAGACGTAGCGGCACAGGCGCGTCAGTCGCTGGAAAACGTGCAGGCTATCGTGGAATCTGCAGGCCTGAAAGTGGGCGATATTGTGAAAACCACCGTTTTCGTGAAAGATCTGAACGATTTCGCGACCGTTAACGCCACTTACGAAGCCTTCTTCACCGAGCACAACGCCACCTTCCCGGCGCGCTCCTGCGTGGAAGTGGCCCGTCTGCCAAAAGACGTGAAGATTGAAATCGAAGCGATTGCGGTACGTCGCTAATTCGCTTTGGCGATGAAAAAAGGCAGCCCAGGCTGCCTTTTTTTATGGCCCGCTACTGATTCCGCGTGGCGCGAAGCAGCGTCTCCAGCGGATAGACCGCCGCAATCACCACCTCGTCCTGCACCTTCGCCGCGTTATCCAGCTCGCCCTGAATCGAGGCTATTTCTTTATCGTCCAGCGTGCCCTGCCGCGCCACCAGGTCGGTGAGCCGCAGGCCAATCGACGCAAGCTTGTCGACCTCCTGAATCACCGGTTTGATCGCCTTCAGCTGATAGCTGTTTTCACTTAATGCCAGCGCGTCGCTGGTGTTGCTCTGCCAGCGGTTGAACACATGACGCAGCGCCTCGGCGCTTTCCGCATCTTCCGCGTCGCTCACCAGACGATCGACCCATTTGTTCATCTGCCGCACGGTAGCGCTTTCGGCGTTCAGCGCATCCGCGAAGCGGTTGAGGGGTTCAAACTGATGGTAGTTTCCGGCCTGGAACTTCAGGTGCTGCCGGGTGTAGTACTGCGCCGGCTCAACGGCCTGGGCGAGGATTTGCAGCGGCAGGGTGTCGGCATTACCGGCGAGGCGCGTGAACTGCACCTGCTGCTGGGTGTGCTGTTGTAGCCCGACCGACACCGTCGACCAGCTGTCCATCGCCTGCAGGCGGGTGTACATGTTGTCGACGTCGTTGACGTCCTGCGCGGACCACAGGCGCTCCGCGACCGCAAACGTACGCGGCCACAGGCGGATATCGAGCACCGGCGCCACCACGTTTTCTGCCCACAGCGCGGCTTCACCGCCGAGTAGGTTAACCTGATGCGCGGCGTCCGGCACCACCGGCGGCGCCCCTTCAGGGACCTCGTCCAGACGCGTGCCGCTAATCGGATAGCGGACGTTCCCCACCAGGAAGTAGCCGGTGAGCTTATCGTTATCCACCGATACCACCGGACGCGTTTCCCCCATCCAGGTGTCGACGGTAAAGGTCACCTGGTTGTCATCGCGCCAGGCAATGTCCTGCACCGCGCGGCGGGATTTGCCGGCAAAATCAATAAACCCGCGCCAGCCTGATTCCCCTTTCACCAGCGTGAAGCTTCCTTCCACCGGCTTCCCCTTCAGGCGCGGCATAGAGAAGGCCCAGCTCTGGACGCTGTCGGTATCTGCTATGACATCCACGCCGTTTAAGCCCTGCGGGACGATCTCGTTGCGGTAGTGGTAGGCGGTGGACTGCGGCTGATCGAGATAGAACCCCGTGGAGAGGATCCCTTTATAGCCGTTCTGCGCCACCTGCCCCAGCGCGTCCTGCCCCTGCCAGGACTGGATCAGAATGCTTTTCGGCAGATCGGGATGGTAGATCTCGTCCCAGCCGACCATCTGCCGGTGATGCTTTTCAAGGATCGTTTCCAGCCTGCGGTTGAAGTAAGCCTGCAACGCGTGGCTGTCAGCAAGCTTCTTATCGCGCATAAACTGCTGAATGGCCGGGTTCGCTTTCCACTGGCTGTCGTCCACCTCGTCACCGCCGATATGCAGATACAGATCGGGGAAGATCGCCGCCAGTTCGCTGACCATCGCCTCAGCAAAGGTATAAGTCGCCTCTTTGGTCGGGTCCAGCACCGGTTTGAGCACGCCCCAGTGGCGCTCCATCTGATACGGCCCCGGCGCGCTCATCAGCTCCGGGTAGGCCACGGCGATGGCCGAGGCGTGGCCCGGCATGTCGATTTCCGGCACCACGCGGATGCCGCGCTCGGTAGCGTAACGCACGACCTCGCGCATCTGTTCCGGAGTGTAGTACAGGCCATCGCTGGCAAGCCGGGTCAGTTTGGGATAGCGCGTCGAGCTGAAGCGCCAGCCCTGATCGTCGGTGAGATGCCAGTGCAGCACGTTTAGCTTGGCCGCGGCCATGCCGTCAATCTGGCGCTTGATATCCGGCAGCGGGATAAAGTGGCGCGCCGAGTCCAGCAGCAGCCCGCGCCACGGGAAGCGCGGGGAATCCTCAATCGACACCCACGGCAGGGAGGTGTTTTCCGCGCCGTTTTGTATCAGCTGGAGCAGGGTTTCCATGGCGCGCAGCGCGCCGAAGCGGGTGTTGGCGGAGATATCCACCCCGTTGGCATCCACCGTGAGCTTATAGCTTTCGTCGCTGTCCGGCAGCGGCTGCGGCTTCACTTTTTTGGCAATGGCAATGCGAATGGTCGGTTTTTCCGGCTTATCAGCCTGCGGCTGCAGCGTCCAGCCGGTTTGCAGGGCGATACGCTGACGCAGACGGTTCACCGCATCACCGAGATCGTCCCCGCTGACGCTTACGGAAACGTTGTTGCTCAGCACCAGTGCGCCCTGGGTGGTTGGGCGTTCGACCTTCGCAGGCCAGGGCATCAACGGGAGATCGCCTGCCGGGGCGGCAAACGCCGACGCGCCGAGCAGCAGCCCGGCGGTTAAGAGGCTGTACCGTAACATGAATGTTCCTTATCTGACGGGCCAAATAAAGGCAAAACATTCTGTTAACATGCGCTCAATTTGTCGTCAAGCGAATGCGCCGACGGAGATCACAGGTTGTTGAATTTGGGAGGAAAGCTAGTGCCGGGTGGCGGCTTCGCCTTACCGGGCCTACGTTCTGATCGTAGGCCCGGTAAGCGCAGCGCCACCGGGCTTGCCGTTACTGCCACCCATACCGACGCGCATAGAACCCTTTCACCATCTGCGTCAGCACCATATAACCGGCGAGGATCGCCACCAGCCACGGGAAATAACTCAGCGGCAACGCCTGCAGCTGCAGGTAACCTGCCAGCGGTGAGAACGGCAGTGCGATACCCAGCGCCATCACAATCCCCGTCATCACAATCAGCGGCCACGCGGCATGGCTCTGGAGGAACGGAATGCGGCGGGTGCGGATCATATGCACAATCAGCGTCTGCGACAGCAGTCCCACCACGAACCAGCCGGACTGGAACAGGGTCTGGTGTTCCGGGGTGTTGGCGTGGAACACAAACCACATCAGGCAGAAGGTCAGGATGTCGAAGATGGAGCTGATGGGGCCAAAGAACAGCATAAAGCGACCCAGATCCGCCGGGTTCCAGCGCTGCGGTTTCTGGATCTGCTCGTCGTCGACGTTATCAAACGGGATCGCCACCTGAGAGACATCGTACATCAGGTTCTGGATCAACAGATGCAGCGGCAGCATCGGCAGAAACGGCAGAAAGGCGCTCGCCACCAGCACGCTGAAGACGTTACCGAAGTTAGAGCTGGCGGTCATCTTGATGTACTTGAGCATGTTGGCGAAGGTGCGACGGCCTTCAATGACGCCCTCTTCCAGCACCATCAGGCTCTTTTCCAGCAGGATGATATCCGCCGCTTCGCGGGCGATATCCACCGCCCCGTCAACGGAGATACCAATATCCGCCGCACGCAGCGCGGGCGCGTCGTTGATGCCGTCACCCATAAAGCCCACCACGTGCCCTTCGCGACGTAGCAGGGTAACAATGCGCTCTTTGTGCATCGGCGTCAGACGGGCAAACAGCGTGGTGCGTCGGGCAAGCTGAGCCAGCTCGTCATCGGAGAGCGGTTCAATGTCGCTCCCCACCACCACGTCACCCGCGTCCAGCCCCACTTCATGGCACACTTTCGCCGCCACCAGCTCGCTGTCGCCGGTGAGGATTTTCACGGTGATACCGCTCGCCTTCAGCGCTTTTAGCGCCGGGGCGGTGGTCTCTTTCGGCGGATCGAGGAAGGCGATGTAACCCTCGAGGATCAGATCGGATTCGTCGATTCGCTGATAGTCCCCCTCGCGCGCGGGCAAGAATTTGCTCGCCACCGCCACCACCCGCAGCCCCTGTCGGTTCAGGTTATCGGTGACGCGCCTGATGCGGCGCAGCATGGTGTCATCCAGCGGCACGATGTCGCCGTTATAGCGCACCTGCGTCGACACGTTCAGGATCTCCTGCAGCGCCCCTTTGCAGATCAGCTGATGGACATCTGCCTGCTCGCTCACCACCACCGACATCCGGCGGCGCTCGAAATCGAACGGGATCTCATCCACCTTCTGCCAGCGCCCGGAGAGCGTGCGGGCAGCCTCCTCGTCCACCCCTTCCAGCACCGCCACGTCGAGCAGGTTTTTCAGCCCGGTCTGGTAGTGGCTGTTCAGCCAGGCGCTGTGCAGCACGCGCTCGCTGGTTTTGCCGGAAATATCGGTGTGGTTCTCCAGCACGATTTTGTCCTGCGTCAGGGTGCCGGTTTTATCGGTGCAGAGAATGTCCATCGCGCCAAAGTTCTGAATGGCGTCGAGGTGTTTGACGATCACTTTCTGTTTAGAGAGCTTCACCGCCCCGCGCGCCAGCGTGGAGGTGACGATCATCGGCAGCATTTCCGGGGTTAAGCCGACGGCCACAGAGAGCGCAAACAGCGCCGCTTCCCACCAGTCGCCTTTGGTGTAGCCGTTGATCAGCAGCACGATCGGCGTCATCACCATCATAAAGCGGATCAGCAGCATGCTGACGCGGCCAATTCCTTTCTGGAAAGCATTCGGTTCGCTCTCCTGCTCGCTGACGCGCCCGGCAAGCTGACCAAACCAGGTGTTGCCTCCGGTGGCGGTGACGATCGCCTGCGCCGTACCGCTGACCACCGTGGTGCCCATAAAGCACAGGGTGTCGCACTCAAGCGGGTTCATCTGCAGCGGGTCGCGGCTGCGCGCCACTTTTTCAACGGGCAGGGACTCCCCGGTCAGGGAGGCCTGCGCCACGAACAGATCCCGTGCCTGAATGATACGTAAATCCGCCGGGATCATATCCCCCGCGGCCAGCTTCACCAGATCGCCCGGCACCAGTTGGTCAATAGGCAGTTCAACCCAGGCGTTTTCACCGAGATCGTTGATCACGCGCGAGACGGTTGCGGTATTGCTGACCATCGCTTTCAGGGCATCCGCCGCTTTGGTGGAGCGGGCTTCCTGAATAAAGTTCAGCAGCGTGGAGATCCCCACCATCAGGGCGATCACGCCTGCGGCAAACAGATCTTCAGTGGCGTAAGAGATCGCGCCAAGTACCGTCAGCAGTAAATTAAACGGGTTGCGGTAGCAGAGCCACAGATGCACCCACCACGGAGACGGCTTTTGCGCCGGGATCTGATTATCACCGTGCACGGCGCGGATTTTTTCCACTTCTGCCGCGTTCAGCCCTTCCGGATGACCACCAAACGCGCGCCAGACTTCGTTTTCATCCATAGCCGCCACGTTCAGGCAGCGTTCGGTCAGGGACGCGGGGATCGCGGTGCCCGCCATGTTTTTGGCCGTGGGCAGCGGGTCGCGCTGAACAAGACGGTGTGGCAGGTGGCGGCTCAGCAGGGCCTGCAGCTGCCGGGTAATATTTTTAAACATAGTCATTCCTCCGCATCCGCAAGCGCGGACGCAGCTTTTCCTTCAGGCGTGGCAATGCCGTACCTGAGCGGCACTCAATTTTTCAAGCAGGAACGTGTATGACGCTGCTGCCTCACATCACCGGTGAGTCAGCATCAGGCTGGCTTACCGGAAAGAACGTCTTCTCCCGTTCAGGAGAGGTGTGGGATCGGGATCCATAAAGCCTCCGGTAAGTAAAAATAAGGGGTACGCCGCGCAGTATAAGGATTTAACCGTACCCTAAGCGACGCTTCGGGCGGTATTATACCCCCCCTCAAATAAACCGAACGTAAACCAGACTTTGCCCATAGCGAATTGGCGCTATAGCATTAGGCTCATTTGACACCGTTATCGTTGTTACAGGGAATACAGCATGCAGAACCGCCTTACGATTAAAGACATCGCGCGTTTAAGCGGCGTGGGAAAATCCACCGTGTCGCGCGTGCTGAACAACGAAAGTGGGGTCAGCGAACGCACCCGCGAACGCGTTGAGGCGGTCATGAACCAGCACGGCTTTTCCCCTTCCCGCTCCGCGCGCGCCATGCGCGGACAGAGTGACAAAGTGGTGGCGATCATTGTCTCGCGTCTGGATTCGCTCTCTGAAAATCTCGCCGTGCAGACCATGCTGCCCGCCTTCTATGAGCAGGGTTATGACCCGATCATGATGGAGAGCCAGTTCTCTGTGCAGCTGGTTGAAGAGCACCTGGGTATGCTTCAGCGGCGCAACATTGACGGCGTGGTGCTGTTTGGCTTTACCGGCATCAAAGAGGAGATGCTGAAACCCTGGCAGCCGTCGCTGGTGCTGCTGGCGCGCGATGCCCACGGTTTTGCGTCTGTCTGCTATGACGACGAAGGGGCGATTATTACCCTGATGCAGCGCCTGTATGACAAGGGCCATCGCCACATCAGCTACCTCGGCGTTCCCCATGCGGACGTCACCACCGGCAAGCGTCGTCATGAAGCCTACCTGGCCTTTTGCAAAAAACACAATCTCTCCGCCGTGGCCTCCCTGCCGGGGCTCGGCATGAAGCAGGGCTACGAGCAGGTCGCCAGCGTCCTGACGCCGCAAACCACCGCGCTGGTATGCGCCACGGATACCCTGGCGCTGGGTGCGAGCAAGTATTTACAGGAACAACGCATCGATAACCTGCAGGTAGCGAGCGTGGGCAGCACACCGCTGATGAAGTTTTTACACCCGGAAATTATCACCGTCGATCCGGGCTACGCCGAGTCCGGCAGGCAGGCTGCCGCGCAGTTGATCGAGCAGATCAACGGACGCGCTGAGCCGCGTAAGATTGTTATTCCCGCCCACCTTTCATAACCCCCATAAATCGGTTTATTGTGATCTTCGCCCGATTTCGGGAACGTTCCCATTTTCGCCGTCACGCTGAAGGAGTAGGCTTGCGCTCAGGTCATTACACCCCTCCCATCTGTCATGAGGTTTCATGATGAGTAAAGTCAAACAAGCAGATATTGATCAGTTGATCGTCCTGGTCGGCGGCCGCGAAAACATCGCCACCGTCAGCCATTGCATTACCCGCCTGCGCTTCGTGCTGAACGATCCGGCTAAAGCCAACCCGAAAGCCATTGAAGAGCTCTCGATGGTGAAAGGCTGCTTTACCAACGCCGGACAGTTCCAGGTGGTGATTGGTACCGAAGTGGGCGATTACTATCAGGCTCTGCTGGCGACGACGGGGCACTCCTCCGCCGATAAAGAGCAGGCGAAGAAGGCCGCGCGTCAGAATATGAAATGGCACGAGCAACTGATCTCCCACTTCGCGGAGATCTTCTTCCCGCTGCTGCCGGCGCTGATCAGCGGAGGCTTGATTTTAGGCTTCCGCAACGTCATCGGTGATGTGCCGATGAGCGACGGTAAAACCCTGGCGCAGATCTATCCGGCGCTGAAAACCGTATACGACTTCCTGTGGCTGATTGGCGAAGCGATCTTCTTCTATCTGCCGGTGGGGATTTGCTGGTCCGCGGTGCGCAAGATGGGCGGTACCCCGATTCTGGGTATCGTGCTGGGCGTCACGCTGGTCTCTCCGCAGTTAATGAACGCTTACTTACTTGGTCAGCAGGTCCCGGAGGTGTGGAACTTTGGCCTGTTTACCATCGCCAAAGTGGGCTATCAGGCACAGGTCATTCCGGCCCTGCTGGCTGGTCTGGCGCTGGGCTTTATTGAAACGCGTCTGAAGCGCATCGTACCGGATTATCTCTATCTGGTGGTGGTGCCGGTCTGCTCGCTGATTCTGGCCGTGTTCCTGGCGCACGCCTTTATCGGTCCGTTTGGTCGCATGATTGGCGACGGCGTGGCCTTCGCGGTCCGTCATCTGATGACCGGCAGCTTTGCGCCGATTGGGGCCGCGCTGTTTGGCTTCCTGTACGCCCCGCTGGTGATCACCGGCGTACATCAGACCACGCTGGCCATTGATATGCAGATGATCCAGAGCCTTGGCGGAACGCCGGTCTGGCCGATTATCGCCCTGTCTAACATCGCACAGGCATCGGCGGTCACGGGCATTATCCTTGTCAGCCGTAAGCATAACGAGCGTGAGATCTCCGTTCCGGCCGCCATCTCCGCTTACCTCGGCGTCACCGAACCGGCTATGTACGGCATCAACCTGAAATACCGCTTCCCGATGCTCTGCGCGATGATCGGTTCCGGTCTGGCAGGCCTGGTGTGTGGTCTGAACGGCGTGATGGCGAACGGGATCGGCGTCGGGGGTCTGCCGGGTATCCTCTCTATCCAGCCCGCTTTCTGGCAGGTGTTTGCCCTGGCGATGGCCATTGCGATCATCGTCCCCATGGCGCTCACCACCGTGGTTTATCAGCGTAAGTTCCGTCAGGGCGCGCTGCAGATTGTTTAACATTATCTTTCGGGGCGCAGTTGCGCCCCTTCGCATTTGCAGGAACGCATTATGAATACCCTTCCTCACTGGTGGCAGAACGGTGTCATCTATCAGATCTACCCAAAGAGTTTTCAGGACACCACCGGCAGCGGCACCGGTGATTTACGCGGCGTGACGCAGCGGCTGGACTACCTGAAAACCCTCGGCATCGATGCCATATGGCTGACGCCGTTCTATATCTCCCCGCAGGTGGATAACGGCTACGACGTGGCAAACTACACCGCCATCGACCCGGCCTACGGCACGCTGGATGATTTTGATGCGCTGGTTGCCGGTGCGCACGCGCGCGGCATTCGCATCGTGCTGGATATGGTGTTTAACCACACCTCCACGCAGCACGCCTGGTTCCGGGAATCGCTGAACAAAGCCAGTCCGTACCGCCAGTTTTACATCTGGCGCGACGGCACGCCGGAGCATCTTCCTAACAACTGGCGCTCCAAGTTCGGCGGCAACGCCTGGCGCTGGCACGCCGAGAGCGAGCAGTATTATCTGCACCTGTTCGCCCCTGAGCAGGCAGATCTCAACTGGGAGAACCCGGACGTGCGCGCCGAGCTGAAAAAAGTGTGCGAGTTCTGGGCCGATCGCGGCGTGGATGGCCTGCGTCTCGACGTCATTAACCTGATTTCGAAAGATCAGGATTTCCCGAATGACGAAACCGGTGACGGCCGCCGTTTCTACACTGACGGGCCGCGCATCCACGAGTATCTGCAGGAGATGAGCCGCGACGTCTTTACCCCGCGTAATTTGATGACGGTGGGCGAGATGTCCTCGACCTCGCTGGAGAACTGCCAGCAATACGCGTCGCTCGACGGCCGCGAGCTGTCGATGACCTTTAACTTCCACCACCTCAAGGTCGATTATCCCGGCGGCGAAAAATGGACGAAGGCGAAGCCGGACTTCGTCGCGCTGAAAACCCTCTTCCGTCACTGGCAGCAGGGGATGCACAACAAAGCCTGGAACGCGCTGTTCTGGTGTAACCACGACCAGCCGCGCATTGTGTCGCGCTTCGGTGACGAAGGAGAATACCGCGTTCACGCCGCGAAGATGCTCGGCATGGTGCTGCACGGCATGCAGGGCACCCCGTATATCTACCAGGGCGAAGAGCTCGGTATGACCAACCCGCATTTCAGCCGCATCACCGATTATCGCGACGTGGAAAGTCTGAATATGTTCGCCGAACTGCGGGCCAACGGTCGCGATCCGGACGAATTACTGGCGATCCTGGCGAGCAAGTCCCGCGACAACGGCCGCACGCCGATGCAGTGGGATGCCTCGCACAACGCGGGGTTCAGCGAGGGCGAGCCGTGGATTGGCGTCTGCGATAACTACGAAACCGTCAACGTCCGCGCGGCGCTGGATGACCCGGACTCGGTGTTTTACACCTACCAGTCTCTCATCAGCCTGCGTAAAACCCTGCCGGTGCTGACGTGGGGGGATTATGAGGATCTGCTGCCGGAGCACCCATCCCTGTGGTGCTATCGCCGCCAGTGGCAGGGGCAGACGCTGATGGTAGTGGCGAACCTGAGCGATAAACCTCATGAATGGACGACTGACCTCCTGAGCGGCGCGTGGCAAACGGTGATAAGCAACTACCCGTCGCCGCAGAAAACGACGCTGCGTCCGTTTGAGGCCGTCTGGTGGCTACAGGCGTAATACCTTCACCGGGCGCATTCGTTGCGCCCGGTGTACTTTACTGTTTTTGTTGAATAATTAATCAGATTTTTCCTTTCCGCATTTACAATCGCTACAGCGCCCGCCGTTTGTACTCTCGTCTTTTTACTTTGTTCTGAATCAAATAAATCGCAAACATGTTTGATGCAAATCACTATATGTAGCACTTAAAATGCACGCCGACCCAACATCTTGTATTAATCGTCTACTATTCCAACAACAAGACGGCGACTCCGCTCTCCGGAATTGTGGATAACAAGGGTCAGAAACGAGGGAAGTGACTGGCCGGTCTCAGGATCTGTCCGGTGAATACTTCTCCGCCTCTGTGGATAACCTGTTTTTAAAAAATGGAGTGATCATGACACCGCATGTGATGAAACGTGATGGCTGTAAAGTGCCGTTTAAATCAGAGCGCATTCAGGAAGCCATTCTGCGTGCAGCTAAAGCAGCGGGAGTCGATGACGCAGATTACTGCGCCACCGTCGCAGACGTCGTTAGCCGCCAGATGAATGAACGCAGCCAGGTCGATATTAACGAGATCCAGACCGCGGTTGAGAACCAGCTGATGGCGGGGCCCTACAAACAGCTGGCGCGTGCTTACATTGAGTACCGCCACGATCGTGACGTACAACGTGAGAAGCGCGGCCGCCTGAACCAGGAGATCCGTGGCCTGGTGGAGCAGACCAACTCCGCCCTGCTCAATGAAAACGCCAACAAAGACAGCAAGGTTATCCCTACCCAGCGCGATCTGCTGGCCGGTATCGTGGCGAAACACTATGCCCGTCAGCATCTGCTGCCACGCGACGTGGTGTCGGCGCACGAGCGCGGTGAGATCCACTACCACGATCTCGACTACTCGCCCTTCTTCCCGATGTTCAACTGCATGCTGATCGACCTGAAAGGCATGCTGACCCACGGTTTTAAAATGGGTAATGCCGAGATTGAGCCGCCGAAGTCGATCTCCACAGCGACGGCTGTTACCGCCCAGATCATCGCGCAGGTCGCGAGCCATATTTACGGTGGGACCACCATTAACCGTATCGACGAGGTGCTGGCCCCGTTCGTGACGGCAAGCTTCAATAAACACCGTAAAACGGCCGAAGAGTGGCAAATCCCGGACGCCGACGGCTACGCGCACTCCCGTACCGAGAAAGAGTGCTATGACGCGTTCCAGTCTCTCGAGTATGAAGTGAATACCCTGCATACCGCCAACGGCCAGACGCCGTTTGTGACCTTCGGTTTTGGTCTGGGCACCAGTTGGGAATCGCGTCTTATCCAGCAGTCCATCCTGCGCAACCGTATCTCCGGGCTCGGTAAAAACCGCAAAACCGCCGTGTTCCCGAAACTGGTGTTCGCCATCCGCGACGGCCTGAACCACAAATCTGGCGATCCGAACTACGACATCAAACAGCTGGCGCTGGAGTGCGCGAGCAAGCGTATGTACCCGGACATTCTGAACTACGACCAGGTGGTGAAGGTCACCGGTTCATTTAAAACGCCGATGGGCTGCCGCAGCTTCCTCGGCGTGTACGAAGACGAAAACGGTGAGCAGATCCACGACGGGCGCAACAACCTGGGCGTTATCAGTCTGAACCTGCCGCGCATCGCGCTGGAAGCGAAAGGTAACGAAGACGCCTTCTGGACGCTGCTGGACGAGCGTCTGCAGCTGGCGCGTAAAGCGCTGATGACCCGCATTGCGCGTCTCGAAGGGGTCAAAGCCCGTGTCGCCCCTATTCTCTATATGGAAGGGGCCTGCGGCGTGCGTCTGAAAGCGGACGATGACGTGTCTGAGATCTTCAAAAACGGTCGCGCGTCAATTTCGCTGGGCTATATCGGTATCCACGAGACCATCAACGCGCTGTTTGGCGATACGCATATGTACGACAGCGCCGCGCTGCGTGAGAAAGGCATCGCTATCGTTCAGCGTCTGCGCGACGCGGTGGACCAGTGGAAAGAGGAGACCGGCTACGGCTTCAGCCTCTACAGCACGCCAAGCGAAAACCTGTGCGACCGCTTCTGCCGTCTGGACACCGCCGAGTTTGGCATTGTCGAAGGCGTGACCGACAAAGGGTACTACACCAACAGCTTCCACCTCGACGTGGAGAAAAAGGTGAACCCGTACGACAAGATCGACTTCGAAGCGGCGTATCCGCCTATCGCCAGCGGCGGCTTCATTTGCTACGGCGAGTATCCGAACATTCAGCACAACCTGAAGGCGCTGGAAGACGTGTGGGATTATAGCTACCAGCACGTGCCGTATTACGGGACCAACACGCCGATAGACGAGTGCTACGAGTGCGGTTTTACCGGTGAGTTTGAATGTACGAGCAAAGGCTTTACCTGCCCGAAATGTGGTAATCACGATGCGGCTCGCGTCTCCGTGACCCGCCGCGTGTGCGGCTACCTCGGCAGCCCGGACGCGCGTCCGTTTAACGCCGGTAAGCAGGAAGAGGTGAAGCGCCGCGTGAAGCATCTGGGGAATGGGCAGATCGGTTAATTCGCTGCCACGTTAATGCCCGGTGGCGCTGCGCTTACCGGGCCTACGGACCACACTCTTTTGTAGGCCGGGTAAGCGCAGCGCCACCCGGCGTGGTTATTCGCAATGAACTATCACCAGTACTACCCCGTCGACATCGTTAACGGCCCCGGAACCCGCTGCACCCTGTTCGTTTCCGGCTGCGTGCACGAGTGCCCCGGCTGCTATAACAAAAGCACCTGGCGCCTCAATTCCGGCATGCCGTTTACCGCTGAGATGGCAGACAGGATCATCAACGACCTGAACGACACGCGCATCAAACGCCAGGGGATTTCGCTCTCCGGCGGCGATCCGCTGCATCCGCAAAACGTGCCGGAGATTCTGAAGCTGGTAAAACGCATCCGCCGCGAGTGCGCGGGAAAAGACATCTGGGTCTGGACGGGCTATAAGCTGGATGAACTGAATGCGGCTCAGAGGGAGGTCGTGGACCTGATTAACGTGCTGGTCGACGGCAAGTTTATGCAGGATTTAAAAGACCCGTCGCTTATCTGGCGAGGCAGCAGTAACCAGGTCGTGCATTATCTGCGGTAAACGCTAAAGCCGTTTGTTTGCGTCATGATAAACGGCCGAATGTTCTCTTTTCCCAATGGCAATAACAACGACTTTCACTACTTCGTCCTGAACCTGATAGACCAGGCGATAGCCGGACGCTTTAAGTTTTATTTTGTAACAATCAGGCAGGCCGTGTAAACGAGCTGATTCGTTCCTGGGTTTCGCCAGCACCTCGGCAAGTTTTTTCTTAAACTGCGCTTTCACCGTATCACCCAGCTTATGCCACTCCTTTAACGCCCTCGGGTCAAATACCAGTTCATAAGTCATCCAGACTAACCTTAACGCCCTTTTGCGGATTAGCCAGTCGCTCCCGGACCGTCTGTATCAGCGCATCTTCACTGTCGCTAATCGTGACCGTTTTCACGGGCATGCGCCCCGTTTCAGCAACGTATTGAAACAGTAACCGCACGGCTTCCGTTGGGGTGATGTTGAGTTTTTCCAGCACGGCGTAAGCCTCGTTTTTGAGTTTGTCATCCAGACGGACGTTAAGCGTGGCCATTATGCCTCCAGTAGAACGGAATATGTAATGCATTTTAGCATTACATTCGCATTACATCGAATTCTGGATAACGCCTCTCAAAACCGACTCAAACTCTCCATCGCCACCGCCTTAAACCCGGCAAAATCCCTGCAGCCACAGAGCCGCGACATCGCCCGTTCGCGCAGGAAGGTGACGAAGATATCGTAAATCGCCATCGCCTCTTCGTACTCGCTTTTGCTGATGGCGAGCAGGAAGATGACGTGCGCGGTTTCGTCACCCCACGGGATGCCCTGCGGGGCGAGGACGGTATAGACCACCGTTTTCTGCGCCAGCAGGCCGAGGGAGTGCGGCAGCGCGATGCCATCCCCGAGCATGGTGCTGACGATGGCCTCACGCTCAACGACCGACTCCAGAAAGGCTTCCCCCACAAAGCCCTCTTCTTCAAGCTGTTCGCACAGCTCCCGGAACAGGGTCTGCTGGTCAACAGGCGTGTTAATAATGCGGAAATGGGCTGCGTCAAAGTATTTATCCAGCATCCACGGGCGGGTGCGGTCCACCAGCACCAGCTTGCCGATCTGCTCCAGCTGGTAATCCGTCGGGAACGGGGCAATCATCACCACCGGTTTCGACTTTTCGCTGACGCGGACGGTGGAAATAACAAAATCTTCGCTGATGGATTCGGTCAGCTCGTACTCGCGCAGGGTGAGGGTGCGCGTCATCTCAATTTGCGGGTATTTGCGCTGCAGCACCGCCTCAATCATGCGCACCATGGCATTACCGGCGTCACACACCAGCAGCACGCGCGGCTGGCGCTGGTAGCCGATGTTGTAGTGGCGCTCCAGCCCGACGCCGATGTGCAGCACCAGGAAGCCAATCTCGTTTTCGCTGATCACATACGGCGTATATTTGCCCCAGCTCGACACCGCCGCCAGGGTCATATCCCACGCCATCGGGTAGTGCTGCTTGATGTTATCCAGCAGCGGATTCGGGATCATGATTTGGTACCGCACGCGGGTGATCATGGTTTTGATGTGCGTGAGCAGATCCGCATGCAGCTGTTCGTCGCTGAGCAGGTTGTAGTTATAGTGGGTGTTAATGTAGCGCAGGATATAGTTAACCAGCGCTTCGTCGTCGTCGGCATTAATGGCGCTGGGCGCAATCTCCTGGATCTGCCGCGCGGCGATGTGGACACACAGCCAGCTCTCCTCCGAAGGTGAAAGCGCTTTGCCCGCCAGCTGCTGGAGGGTCACGGCGATATCTTTCGCCGCCTCTCGCACGTTCTCTTCCACGTCTTCGGCATGGAATTCCGGCAGCGGGTAACCTTCGCTGATGCGGCGCACCGACACCGCGCAGTACAGGCGCAGGAACAGCTCGCCTTCGTCGGTCAGGCGGATGTGATGATGCGTCAGTGCGTCGTGCAGCACCGGTACCATCTGCTCCGCCACGCCCGCATTCAGCGCAACCTCCGTCACCAGTGGATTCAGGCTGTCCTGCTGGGCCAGCTCCCAGAGCAGATCGGTCAGGCACGCGCGGATCGCCATCTCGCTGCCAAACAGCTTCATCCCGTGGCGAGGACGGGTTTCCAGCGTCAGGTTATAGCGGTGGAACCACTCGCGCACCTCGGCCATGTCGCTCTGCAGCGTGGCGCGGCTGACGAACCACTCGTCCGCCAGATCCTCAAGCTTGAGGGAAAAGGCCGAGGTCAGAAAACGCACCACCAGATAATGCACGCGCTCCGGCCCGGTCCGCGGAATGCGCAGCGCACGCGGGTGGGAGGCCTGCAGCTGCTGATAGCGCTCGGCATCCTCAATTTTGAGCTGGTAGCCGTTGCCCCGGCTCAGAATGAACTGCGCGCCGTGGCCTGCCAGCAGCGCGTTGAGGGCGGTGATATCCGCACGGACGGTTCGCGTGGAGACCGACAGCCGCTGCGCCAGCTCGTCCTGTGGCAGCGTCTCGTTTTGCAACAGATCGAAAAGTTGCGCTAAACGTTGGTTCGGGAATCGCACGTCGTTGTCCTCTTACGGCTTAAGGTGAAATAACCATCTGGGATGGGCTGCCGACCGGGGTATAATCTGGCTCAACGCTTAGCCTGCCGTCCTGACCGACGCGGAAACGGGTAATGTTGTCGCTGCGCTGGTTCATAACGTACAGCCAGCGGCCCTGTTTATCGAGCGTCAGGGTGCGCGGGTAATCGCCTCGCGTCCAGACATCATCCTGATGCGTCAGCGTGCCCTCCGCTGTTACGGTAAAGTGCCCGATGCTGTTATGCAAACGGTTAGCCACATACAGCTGTTTACCATCGGCGCTTAACGCCAGCCCCGCCGCAAAACTGGTGCCTTTGTACCCTTCCGGCAGAGCAGACACCGTTTTGCCCTCTTTCAACGTACCGTTGGCCTGCACGGCATAGTGGGTGAGCGTCGACGCCTCTTCATTAATCAGCCACAGGGCGTCCCCCTTCGGCGTGAAGACGAAATGGCGCGGTCCGGCCCCTTTTGAGGAGGCGCGAATAAACGGCGGATCGTTTGGCGTCAGCTTGCCGGTTCGCTCGTCCAGGCGGTACTGGTAGATGCGATCTAACCCCAGATCGGTGGAAAACACGTATTTCCCGCTGGGATCGGCGGCGATCATGTGCGCATGAGGTCCGTTGTGATCGCTGATGGCAAAACTGCCTTCAGCGGCCGCTTCCGGTTTTGCCGCGCCCGGTTCGCCCTGATCCTGATGGATGTCCGTGGCCTCCCCCAGGCTGCCGTCTGCCTTAACCGGCAGAACGGCAATCGACCCGCTGACGTAGTTGGCCACCAGCAGATGCTGGCCATTTGGCGTCAGCGAAAGATAAACCGGCCCGGCCCCGCCGGACGCCACCTGATTGAGCTCGCTCAGCTCACCCTTATCGCCGATGCGCAGCGCCTGCACCACGCCCTGCTCCACTTCGCTTGCCAGATAGAGCGTTTTGCCGTCGGGCGAGACGGTCAGCTGCGCGGCGTTCGGCAGTTTGCTCACCAGCGTTTTATTGCCGAGCGCGCCGGTTTGCGGGTCGATGGTAAAGCGGTACAGCCCTTCCCCGTTAGGGTTATAGGTACCCACCCAGGCGTACTGCGTCTGGGCGACAGCGGCGCTGGCAAGTAAAGAGAGTGAAGCGACAAGCAGGTTACGGGTATGCATGGTGGCTCCTGTTGAAGGTATTACTTAACGAGTTTCTTCGTCATTTCAAGCAACGTACGCACATCTTCCGGACGCGTATCGCCGCTGGCTTTGTCGATAATCGAGCTGTAGATATGCGGGATGATTTTGCTCACGCCTGCGTCCAGGGCG
Organism: Enterobacter sp. K16B; assembly: GCF_020216105.1. Taxonomy (NCBI): domain Bacteria; kingdom Pseudomonadati; phylum Pseudomonadota; class Gammaproteobacteria; order Enterobacterales; family Enterobacteriaceae; genus Enterobacter; species Enterobacter sp. K16B. The sequence goes on along the minus strand of NZ_JAIWJZ010000035.1, from coordinate 16,847 downwards.
ATCTGCAGGATCTCCTCAAAGTTCTCCAGATCGATTCCCCCGGTCGGCTCCAGCCAGAAGTCGTGTCGGGCGCAGGCTACTGCTACAGCCTGATATTCGTCACGGCACTTGAGCCCGCCCATCGGGAAGTATTTGATTGAGCTGCCGCCAAAATCTTTCAGCAGGGCAATCGCCGTTTCCACCGGCACAATGCCGTCCGGTGCCGCGCTGCTCAGCGGGCCGGTGGAGATTTTCACCATGCCGACGGTGCCGGTCGGTGAGACCAGACCGTTAACCACGGAGTCGTTCTGCCCCAGCAGTGCGCGGCTGGTGGCGACGCCGGTAAAGACCTGATTGACGTGCTGCGGTTGCACCTGGCGGGCGATTTCGCTCACCATCGCCGACTGGTTCGGGTCGCCTGCGCCAAGTCCTACCGAGAGCGCGTTGTCAATCAGCGCCGCGTACTCACGCATATCAGCGACCGCGCTGGCTACGTCCGGATAATTTTTGGAGAGCACGCCCACCAGCACATGACCTTCCGCCGCCTCGTAAATGGCGCTGGCGTTAGCCTTCGAACCTGCCAGCACGTTCAGACAGACGCGGTCACGGTAAAAATTGGGGGTCAGTTTCATGCCTTATTCTCCTGTCCTAACACTTCACTAATGCGACGGTACACAATGTTCAACTGGTCAGCATTCACGCTGCGCACGTCCGCTTCGATGATCCCTTCGTTGGCCTTGTAGCCACGGAAGTAAATGGCGTATTCGCCCTGCTTCAGGGCATTCACCAGCTCGCCGGTGCCGATGCCGGTAATGGCTTCGTCGAACTTAATCTCGGTGCGCGCGATATCGCGACCCGCGCTGTCCCAGACCACGCGCGCCGTGACGCCGTTCAGGGTATTGAGTGCGTCGATAAACGGCGTCATCTTCGCCACCATTTCCGCACCGCTCTCTTTGGTCGCCGTCAGGTAGTGTTCGATGGCGCAGGTCAGGCCGAGGATCCCCTCTTTGCCGACCTTCATCGCGCGGCCAATGCCCGCCGTCTGGCGCTTCACCCACTCGACGTAGCGGGTCTTGCCGATCACCAGCCCGCTGGTAGGCCCTTCAATCGCCTTCGCGCCGCTGTAGATCACCAGATCGGCCCCGGATCGGTAGTAGGTATGCAGATCTTCTTCCGCTGCCGCGTCGACGATCAGCGGAAGATCGTGTTTACGCGCCACCACCGCCGCCTGCTCGACGCTGAGCATGCTTTTCTGCACGCAGTGGTGCGATTTGATGTACAGGATCGCCGCGGTGCGTGGGGTGATTGCCGCCGCCAGCTGATCGGCGGAACATTCGTTGGCATAGCCCGCTTCCACCACCCTGCCGCCGCCCAGCGCCACCATGGTGCCCACCGGCGCGCCGAAGTTAACGTTGTGCCCTTTCGGCAGGACGATCTCGTTGTTTTCAACGGGCGTCACGTGCAGGTTTTCCAGCAGCCAGTCGCTGTCTTTCACCAGCACCGCCGCCACCGACTGGGCAATGCCCGCCGAGGCGCAGGAGACCACCGTCGCCCCTTCAACGTCCAGCAGCTTCGCGATGTATTCCCCGGTTTTGTTAACCAGATCCTTCATCTCGAAATAGTGATTCATGCCGTCCATCGCCGCCTGAACCACTTCCGGGCGCGGCGTGGAGACGCCCAGCGCCGTCATGCGGCCGGAGGTGTTGATGACCTGCTTTAAGTTGTATTTCTCATAAATCGAAGGCATGTTCCGTGCTCCCTTGTTCGGTCATGTAGCCCTTGCCCGCGCGGATCGCGGCAAGCGGCACCAGAATGTGTTCAGCCTGCAGGCTGTCGTTTTCGGCATCCGTCAGCACCGTCGGCTGACGTTTAACGGTGAACAGCGTCAGGTCGGCGTCAAGGCCGGGTTGAATGCGCCCTTTGCGCGCCAGTCGCAGGCCATCAGCCGCGTTCGCGGTCACGCAGTCAATCACCTGCGGCAATGACATGCCGATGGCGAGGAATTTAGACATCACGCTCGCCAGCGACCCGACCGGGCCATTGATGCGGTTGCGGCAGTAGATATCCGAGCTGATGGTGTGGGGCAGAATGCCCATCGCGATGGCACGTTTTGCCACCTCAAAGCTGAAGCTCGCCGTACCGTGGCCAACGTCCAGCCGTACGCCGCGCTTCAGCGCAGACGTAATGGACGCACGCAGCTCGCCGGAAGGCGTCAGAATGCGGTTTGGTTTGCCGTTATAGCAGTGGGTGATGATGTCGCCCGAGCTCAGCAATTCGGCGATTTCGTCGAGGTTTGGCGGGTTATTGCCGATGTGCACCATCAGCGGCAGGTCGCCGTTCTCTTTCTGGATGGCTTTCGCACGCGCAAGCGGCGTAATGCCGTTGTCACCGACCACGCTGCTGCTCATGCGCGCTTTCAGGCCGACGATAAAATCAGGGTGGCGTTTTACCGCCTGTTTCACCGCGTCGGCGTCAACATTGGCCATATTGGCCAGCTCGTTCTGGGCAATCAGCCCTACGCGGGAGATGTTCAACAGCGCGAACACCTCGGTGGTGGCTTTGCGGGTAATTTCATAGAAATCGTCCACGTCGTCTGCCCCGGTACTGCCCGCATCCACCACGCTGGTGACGCCGGTGGCAATCCCGACGCTGTCCGGTTCGTCGTGGTAAATCGGGGAGTTCGGGTAGCAGTGAACGTGCGAGTCGATCCAGCCTGCGCTGACGAACACGTCACCGTTCAGCTCAACCGTCTTATGCGCGGGAGCATCAATCTCGCCCAGCGCCGCGATCGAACCGTCCTGAATGGCGATATCGGTCAGGGTATCGTCGGCAAGGCGCGCGCGGCGCAGGAGTAAATCAAACATGGGGTTCTCCTGATAAGGCGGGCGCCAGCGCGCCCGCAGGTATTAAAGGGCGACCGGGAACAGCCAGCCTAAAATCATTGCACCCAGAATGGCGCCACCGGTAATGGGCTTCTGCCAGATGTAGAACAGCAGCGCGCCCAGCAGGGAGCCCACGCCAATCGGGATGGAGGCAGTCATGGCGCTGAGGATAATCAACGGCCCCAGGAAGCGGCCGGAGGCGTTACCTGCGCCCATCATGACGTCTGCGCCATAGGTGGAGTTGCTCTGGTTGATGGTGAACTTACGCGCCAGGATGATGACGTAGCCAATCGCCAGACCAATCACCAGGCCGGTGATCAGCGCGGCAATAAAGTTGGTCACCGGGAACATGATGCCCGCCCCCAGCAGCAGTGCCGGAACCCCCAGCCCCACGCCGGTCTGGATGGCGCCGCCGATGTCGAGAATACCGACCAGCGACCCTTCGATAATACGGGCGAACAGGAAGCTCGCGCCAAACGCCGCCACCGCGCCGTAGACGCCGGTATCAATCCCGGCTTTCAGCATCGCCACGAAGGCCACTTCGTTAAACGCGCCGATGCCATAGAGGTAGTACATGTGCGTCCCGGCGAACACGCCGGAGGAGAGCAGGCCAACGAAGATCGGGAACGACCAGTCGGCATACCAAAAACCTTTATTCTGTTCCATTGCAGGCTCCTGTTATTTACCGCTGAGCGAGTTGTGGATCATGTCGAGCCAGTTCGGCACGGTCAGATGGAAGGATTCGATCATCTTCATGTCGAAGCCGCGGAAGAAGCCGCTCAGCACGAAGAGCAGGACGATCGCCGCCATCATCACTTTGGTGACGTGGTTCCAGCCGCTCTCTTCCACGCCTTTACCGATCAGGATCCCCAGTACCAGGCCCGGTACGGCGTTGCCCATAATCAGCTGCGCTGCGCCGCCGAAGATGGTGGCCCAGAAGCCCGATTTTTTACCTGCGTCGATGGCCGCCAGCCAGAAAATCACCGGCATCACGGTGTTGACCAGCAGGTTCGCCGCTGGTACCAGCACCTTCACGGCGGTGACCTGCAGTGCGGCAGGGACCGAGGAGGCGGTCAGGTTCAGGAAGGTCACGACGACCATGCCGATCACGCCGCAGGCAATCGCCATTTTGCGCGGGTCGTGCAGCGTTTCGCCGACGTTACGGTTTTTGATCATCAGTGCAGCCGCACCCCAGTTCGGGATGATGCGGTGGTCAACGTCCTGTGTGAAAGCCCCTGCAGCCACGGAAGAGGCCCAGGCGTTAAAGAAGAAACCTAACCCAAAGGAGAAGTGAGACGCCGGATCCCCTTCGCAGGAGTTCAGCTCCCCCAACGTACGAAACGCGCCCATCCCCTGTGTGGTAGGCGCATGAAACATGCGTGCAGCCCCGGCCCCGACACCGACGCCTACCAGGCCGCCGATGATGAGCGATTTTATTAATATAATTAAGAACATCAGTCTGCCCTTTTATGAATAATCAGCGTTGCGTGACGAAATCCACCTGGTCAAGATTGATGGCGGTCACGTTGACGGTCACATCCAGCTCCACGCTGTAGGTGCGTCTTTCCCGGCGCAGAAAGAAGAACAGAAAGGCTTCTTTTCGCACCGCTTCTTGCGCCTGAACGACCTGCACATCCTGTGGCTCAATACGCAGTAAGATATGCGGTGAGGCTTTCATCACCGCGGCCTGAACGTGGTTGAGCGCGTCGGCAAAGGCGCGCGCTTTGGCGTCGCCTTTGCCCTTCACTCTCACCGTGGTTGTGAACTGTTCTTTCATGCTTATGCGCCGTATTTTTTCTGCCACGCCTGCACCAGACGCTCGCCCAGCTCTTCTTTATCCATAAAGCCAAAACCCAGCACGTTGCAGCCTTCGTTGATGGCAGTCACGCCTTCATCCACGGAACGCATACCGTATTTGGCTTTGTAGCCATATTTGGTCTGGGCGGTGATGGCGCCCGCGCCGCCGCTGCCGCAGAAGGAGATACCGAAGGTGGCGTTTTCCGCTTTCATCACGTCGCCCAGCTTCATATCCGCGGCCATGCCCGGCACAACCACCGCGCGTCCACCCGCTTTTTCCACACCAGCGGCCACTTTCTGACCTTTACCCAGGCGATCGCCAATCACGACTGTAATCTGTTCCATGTGTTGCTCCTTAAAGGTTGTCTTTCGCGACTTCAAAGTGAACGGAGAGCAGCCAGGCCTCTTCATCAGGAAGGTTGCCAAACTGCGCCACCACTTCACGTGCCAGCCGCATTGAATCCGGTGAAATTTCGTCGAACAGCTCCGCTTCAACCTCCGGCAGCGGCTCGCCGGTCACGGACCGGTGCGCCATCGCACGAACGTGGGAGGTGAGCATCTGCTCCTGTACCGCATTGGGGATGATGTTGTGCCGGGCCAGCAGGGCATAAACCTGCTGCAGCATCGTGTTCGCAAGCTGCTCTGTTTGCACTGCCTGTTCCCCAATGTCGTTCATTACCGCTCCGTTACTCACTGGTCTTACCCCGTTAATGGCTCTGTAAGTAAACTAACGGCGGGGGGAAAGGGTTTGTAGCGAGTTGTTTTCCACTTCGAAGTGGAAAGGCGGGCCGCAGCAGTGATCTGTGCCACATAAATTCGCTGAATCTGGATAAACCACTGTATTTACGTGATGAATATCACGCTATTACGCGGCAAGAAACAGGTCAGCGAAGTGGAAAAGATTACGAGTCGGCTCGTAGAAATGTGATGTGGATAAGGTTTTCTTATGGGGATTCGCTAGAGTGGCGACGGGTGCTTGAGACTGACCGTCTCAGGCAAGGGACGGAAAGTGGAAAGCCCCTACCTGAATTTAAATCAGGACGGGGCTGTAAACGACACGTCTAGCCACGTGATGTTTGCTACCTCGCCCGCTTTACAGCAAGGAGGCATCCATGAAACGCAGAAACCCAAGTATCGGGGTTTTGATGATTATTTCTTTGACGATAATCATCTTAACGCTGGTGACGAGGAAAACACTGTGCGAGATCCGTTTTCGAAACGGCTCGCTTGAAGTGACCGCGCGGATGGATTGTCGCTCCGGCAAGTAGGGAGCAAAGATGTGGAGGCGCGCAGTGCGCCTCCGCATACGGAGGAAGGACGTACAGCTCAGGCACCCAATTAACGGTACTTTTTATGATACGTGTTGCGCGTCGTCACAAACTGCTCGGCCGCGGCCTGGGCTTCTTTCACTTTGCCTTCGTTGGCGAGCTTCAGCGCACCGTCGATTTGCCCTACCAGCACGTCAAAGCCGTGACGGTAGTCTTTCATCTCGGCACTGTCTGCCGCTTTGTTTTCAAGCTTAGGCGGTGTTGCTTTCTGGGCATCCAGCGCCGCTTCACGCATTTTGGTCAGCGCGTCTTTCATTTCCGCCGCATTGTCCGTTTTCTGCACCACCTTCAGGTTTTGCCCGAGGATGCCCATGTCGTCTTCAAGATCGGCAGCAAACGCAGAAGAGCCAAGAACCAGCGTTGAAGCCGCGACGATCGCTAACAGATGTTTACGCATTGCTCACTTCCTTTTTTATTATTAACAAAACGCTATCTCTATTGTCCGGCGATTTTCATTTCCGGGAGTAATACAGAACCACACTGTATATTGCTGCGTGTTTCAATATCGTTACCGACCGTAACGATGTTGCGCCACATGTCCTTCAGGTTGCCGGCAATGGTAATTTCGCTCACCGGATACTGGATTTCGCCGTTTTCCACCCAGAAGCCCGCCGCACCACGAGAGTAATCCCCGGTGATGCCGCTCACGCCCTGGCCCATCAGCTCTGTGACGATCAGCCCGGTGCCCATCTCTTTCAGCATCTGCTCAAAGCTCAGACCCTGTCCGGCGATGCGCCAGTTATGGATGCCGCCTGCGTGCCCGGTGCTTTTCAGCCCCAGCTTGCGCGCGGAGTAGTTGGTCAGCAACCACTGGGTCAGCACGCCGTCTTTGACGATATCACGACGTTCGGTACGCACGCCTTCGCTGTCGAACGGTGTGGAGGCGAGGCCTTTCAGCAGGTGCGGATGCTCTTCGATGGTCAGCCAGTCCGGCAGAATCTGCTTGCCCAGCGAGTCGAGCAGGAAGGTCGATTTACGGTACACGGACCCCCCGGCGATAGCGCCCACCAGATGGCCAAACAGTCCGGTCGCCACTTCATTGGCAAAAATGACCGGGGCCTTCATGGTGGAGAGTTTACGCGGTGACAGGCGCGACAGCGTGCGTTCGGCGCACTCTTTACCGACCCACTCCGGAGACTGTAAATCCCCCAGCGCGCGGCCAATGGTGTAGGCGTAGTCGCGCTCCATGTCGCCGTTCTCTTCGGCGATCACGCAGCTGGAGAGCGAATGACGGGTGGAGCAGTAGCCCTGCAGCATGCCGTGGCTGTTGCCGAACACTTTGATGCCGTAATGGCTGTTGAAGCTGCCGCCTTCGGTATTGGTAATACGTTTATCGGCCTGCAGGGAAGCCTGCTCAGCGCGGGCAGCCAGTTCAATGGCTTCGTCCGGGGTGACGTCCGCCGGGTGGAAAAGGTCGAGATCCGGGGCATCAAAGGCCAGCAGCTCTTTATCCGCCACGCCAGCGTAAGGGTCTGGCGAGGTATAACGGGCGATATCCAGCGCCGCCTGCACCGTACGGGCAATGGCATCCGGGCTGAGGTCGGTCGAGGAGGCACTGCCTTTGCGATTCTGGTGATACACCGTGATCCCCAGCGCGCCATCGCTGTTGAATTCTACATTTTCCACTTCGCCATAGCGGGTACTCACGCTAATACCGGTGGTTTTGCTGACCGCCACTTCGGCGCCATCTGATTTACCTGAAGCGAGCGTCAGCGCGGTGGAGACGGCTTCTTCCAGAATCTTACGCTGCGCTTCAACTTGTGAGGTTACTTTCATCGCAAATGCCATACTGTAAGAGAGAGTTAACTGAAGTCTAACAGAGAACCGTTTTTCAGTGCGCGTCTTAACTGGTAACATTAGCCTCTTTTTTTAAGGAGCCTGACATGACTAAGCAGCCCGAAGACTGGCTCGACGACGTTCCCGGTGATGACATCGAAGACGAAGATGATGAGATCATCTGGGTCAGTAAAAGTGAAATTAAACGCGACGCCGAAGAGTTAAAACAGCTTGGCGCAGAAATGGTGGAACTGGGTAAAAACGCGCTGGACAAGATCCCGCTCGACCAGGATCTGCGTGATGCCATTGAACTGGCACAGAAAATCAAAAAAGAAGGCCGTCGTCGCCAGCTTCAGCTTATCGGTAAAATGCTGCGTCAGCGCGACGTTGATCCGATCCGCCAGGCGCTGGACAAGCTGAAAAACCGCCATAACCAGCAGGTTGCGCTGTTCCATAAGCTGGAGCAGATCCGCGATCGTCTGATTGAACAGGGTGATGACGCCGTACCGGAAGTCCTGAACCTGTGGCCGGATGCCGACCGCCAGCAGTTGCGCTCCCTGATCCGTAACGCGAAGAAAGAGAAAGAAGGGAATAAGCCGCCGAAGTCTGCGCGCCTGATTTTCCAGTATCTGCGCGAGCTGTCTGAGAACGAAGAGTAATCCGTGCGTTTTGCGCCGGATGGCGGCGTAAACGCCTTATCCGGCCCACAAGGTCCTGCAAAATCCAGGCCCGGTAAGCGCAAGCGCCACCGGGCTTTTTTTTACACGTCGGCGGCCACTTCCGCTTTTTTCGCCAGACCGTCCAGCAGCTTCTGATGGATCCCACCAAAACCGCCGTTACTCATCACCAGAATATGGTCGCCCGGCTGGGCCGCTTTCACCACCATCTCCGCCAGCGTATCCACATCCGCGCTCCAGTGCGCCGGCTGGATGCAGGCATCGGCCACTTCCGCCACCTGCCACGGAATATGCTGCGGCTGCAGCAGGAAGACCTCATCGGCACGCCCTAAAGAGGGCGCGAGATCGTCTTTGCAGATCCCCATCTTCATGGTGTTCGAACGCGGTTCCAGCACCGCCAGAATGCGCGCGGTACCGCCGACTTTGCCGCGCAGGGCCGCAAGCGTCGCCAGAATCGCCGTTGGATGGTGTGCGAAATCGTCATACACCGTGACGCCGTGGGCTTCACCGCGCAGCTCCAGACGGCGACGGGCATTGATAAACGAGCCCAGTGCGTTCGCCGCATCCGCAGGCTGAACGCCCACATGGCGTGCGGCCGCGATCGCCATCAGGCCGTTGTGCATGTTGTGTTCACCCACCAGGCCCCACTTCACCTCACCCACTTTTTCACCGTCGAGCAGCACTTCCCACTCCGAGGCATCCGCGTTGAGTTTCTTCGCCTGCCAGTGGCCCTGCTCGCCCACCAGCTCCTGCTCGCTCCAGCAGCCCATTGCCAGGGTCTGTTTCAGGTTGATGTCGTTTTCCGGCAGGATGATACGGCCCTGGCCCGGCACGATGCGCACCAGATGATGGAACTGCTTCTGAATGGCTTTCAGATCGTCAAAGATATCCGCATGGTCGAACTCAAGATTATTGAGGATCAGCGTCCGCGGGCAGTAATGGACGAATTTGGAACGTTTGTCGAAGAAGGCGCAGTCATACTCGTCGGCTTCGATAACAAAGAACGGGCTGTCACCCAGGCGCGCAGAGACGTCGAAATTACCCGGTACGCCGCCAATCACGAAGCCCGGTTTATAGCCACAGGCTTCAAGGATCCAGGTCGCCATCCCGGCGGTAGTCGTTTTACCGTGGGTCCCGGCAACGGCAACCACCCAGCGGTCACGCAGCACGAAATCATGCAGCCACTGCGGGCCGGACATGAACGGAATATTGCGTTCCAGTACCGCCTCAACGCACGGATTGCCGCGGGTCATGGCGTTGCCAATGATGACCAGGTCCGGCTCGGGATCCAGCTGGCTGGCATCGTAGCCCTGAATCAACGCGATGCCCTGTTTCTCCAGAAGCGTGCTCATTGGCGGATACACATTGGCGTCCGAACCTGTCACTTCATGGCCCAGCGAGCGCGCCAGCATTGCCAGTCCGCCCATGAAAGTGCCACAAATCCCCAATATATGAATGCGCATACGTCACTATCCTTCTTCAATGTGGCGCACATTTTACTCACATGTTAGCGGCTGTGAAACGCATTTCAGGAAAATCCGTATCCTGCTGGCGCGATTCACCTCTGCGCTACTATTTGAATCTTTGTTAAGATTGTTGGGCTTTAGTCGTTTTAGTGAACATACAATCGCTTTACTCACAAAGATGCAGGGAAAGTGTTATGAAAACGTTAGGTGAATTTATTGTCGAAAAGCAGCACGAGTTCTCTCATGCTACCGGTGAACTCACTGCTTTGCTGTCGGCAATAAAGCTGGGCGCTAAGATCATCCACCGTGATATCAACAAGGCCGGTCTGGTCGATATCCTGGGTGCCAGCGGTGCCGAGAACGTTCAGGGCGAGGTTCAGCAGAAACTCGATCTGTTCGCAAATGAAAAACTGAAAGCTGCACTGCGCGCGCGCGACATCGTTGCGGGTATCGCCTCCGAAGAAGAAGATGAAATTGTTGTTTTCGAAGGGTGTGAACACGCGAAATACGTTGTTCTGATGGATCCGCTCGACGGCTCCTCCAACATCGACGTTAACGTTTCTGTCGGTACCATTTTCTCCATCTACCGCCGCGTCACGCCTGTTGGCACGCCGGTGACCGAAGAAGATTTCCTGCAGCCGGGCAATAAGCAGGTTGCTGCCGGTTACGTCGTGTATGGCTCCTCCACCATGCTGGTGTATACCACCGGGTGCGGGGTTCACGCCTTTACGTACGATCCTTCCCTGGGCGTCTTCTGCCTGTGTCAGGAACGTATGCGCTTCCCGGAAAAGGGCAGTACCTACTCCATCAACGAAGGAAACTACATCAAGTTCCCGAACGGTGTGAAGAAGTACATCAAATTCTGCCAGGAAGAAGATAAAGCGACGCAGCGCCCGTACACGTCCCGCTATATTGGCTCTCTGGTTGCGGACTTCCACCGTAACCTGCTGAAAGGCGGTATCTACCTCTATCCAAGCACCGCAAGCCACCCGGACGGGAAACTGCGTCTGCTGTATGAATGCAACCCGATGGCGTTCCTGGCCGAACAGGCGGGCGGCAAGGCGAGCGACGGTAAAGAGCGTATTCTGGATATCGTGCCGGAAAGCCTGCACCAGCGTCGTTCATTCTTCGTCGGCAACAACCACATGGTTGAAGACGTTGAACGTTTTATCCGTGAGTATCCGGACGCGTAATACCTTTCTTCAGGGGAGCCCGTCTGGCTCCCCTGCTCATTTATATATTTTACCGTATAAGTGTTTATAAAAAACACGCTTTAATCCTGAGCACTGCTCCTGCATTATTTCCATAACAGTTTGACAGATATTTCGTGGAGCAGAATCGCAATGAAAAATTATTCTCGTGCTAATACCGGTATTGATTTAAATCTTATCCCTGTTTTTATTGAGATCGTCCGCTGCGGCAGCATGGCAAAGGCGGCGGTGCGTCTCGACATGTCCCGCCCAGCGGTGAGTCTGGCCCTGAAACGTTTTAATCAACTGTTTGATGAGCCGCTATTTTTCCGCAAAGGTTTATATCTCGAGCCGACGGAAAAAGCATTAGCCCTAACCAGTTCACTGGAAATATTAATGGGCGATATTCACGATAATATCGCAGCAGTCAATTCTGCAAGAAATAAAACCCCGACACAAAACGTACCGGGGCTGGGCAATATTATGCCGCGTTCTGAGTCGTCACTTTGAATGAGGACATGGCGTCCATCAGCTGACGCGACTGCTCCTCAAGGGAGCGGGTCGCGGCGGAGGATTGCTGCACCAGCGCCGCATTCTGCTGCGCGGTTTCGTCCATCTGATTCACCGCAATATTCACCTGCTCAATCCCGCGGCTCTGCTCCTGGGACGCGGTGGCAATTTCGCGCATCAGTTTCGTCATGCGCAGCACTTCGGTTGCGATCTCATCCATTGTTTCACCTGCCTGCTGAGCCAGCTCGCTGCCCTCGTTAACATGGGTCTGCGAATCACTGATAAGTGAGCGGATCTCTTTCGCCGCGTCGGCGCTACGGCTTGCAAGGTTTCGCACTTCGCCCGCGACGACGGCAAACCCGCGCCCCTGCTCGCCCGCGCGCGCCGCTTCCACGGAGGCGTTAAGCGCCAGAATATTGGTCTGGAAGGCAATGCCGTCAATCACGCTCAGAATGTCGGCGATACGCGCCGAGCTGCCGGAGATATCCCGCATTTTCTCAATCACATAGCAGACCATTTCGCTGCCATGATCCGCAGTATCAGACACCGATTTCGCCAGCTGGTGCGCCTGCTCGGCGTTATCGGCGTTGAGTTTCACCGTGGCGGTGATCTCTTCCATACTGGCGGCCGTCTGTTCCAGCGACGTGGCGGTGGATTCAGTGCGCTCGGCAAGATCCCGGTTCCCCGCCGTCAGTTCGCGGCTGCCGGTGTCAATTTGCGCGCTGGCATCACGTACCCGCAGCACCGAGTTCATCAGCGACTGACGCATCTCCTCTATGGCGGCATTGAGACGGTTAAATTCCTGGCTCGCGGGCGCATTTAGCGTATGGGTTAAATCACCCGCCGCCACGTTCTCCAGCTGAGCGATTGACGCCGAGAGCGGCTTGAGCAGCATATGGCGCAACACCAGCCAGGCCAGCACGATAATGCCTGCCGTCAGCAGCGCTGCGACGATAATCAGGATCAGTACGCGGGTTTTACTCTCCTGCACGGCACTGACTTCTGCCTGGCCTCGCGCTTCACTCCATTTCTGAAACGCCTGCATAGCGTTATCAAATTGCTTCGCCACCGGGATCAGGGCGTTTTCCAGCAGATCGTAGTAATTGTCAGCGCTCTGGTCATTCAGGGCTTTCAGCATCGGGTTGATCCCCTGCTGGTTATACGCCGCCAGCGTGGTCTCCACGTTATTGAGAAGCTGTTGCCCCTGCTCGTCAGCCACGCCGCCGTCGATCACGCCTTTCAGCGTTTTCTGGGCCAGGGCGACTTCCTGATTGATATTTTTTACCGCTCTGGAGGCATCGTCCAGCATACCGATTTCCATCATCCGGACGGCCTGGCCCGCTTCATTGCGCGCACGCAGGATCAGCGTATAGCCAGAATTAAGCTGCACCATCTGCTCACCCTGAAGGTGGTTGATACGCTGCAGTGAAGAAGAACTCTGTGTGAGGGCATAAATGCCAATGCCGCTGACAATCAGCAGCAGAAGGGTCATAACGGCCAGTAAAGAGAGCAAGCCGGTACGAATCGATAGCGTTTTAAGCATGATATTATTTCCGGTAGCGAGATATTTCTGGGCATAAAAAAAGAGTATCGGCCGCTACCGGAAAATGTTTAGACTTTAAGCAAATTCAGCATGTTATCGCTCTGTTACCGACGTGTTTACGCGGGTAACAGGTGAGCTTTGGCGGTTCTCCCAGAGCACCGTCAGACCGCGCTGCAGGGCAATAAAGATAAACAGCAATATGCCGATGGCGATCTTCGTCCACCAGGAGCTGAGCGTACCGTCAAAGTTGATATAGGTCTGAATCAGCCCCTGGATGGCCACGCCGAACAGCGTTCCCAGGACCGTTCCCACTCCACCGCTGAGCAGCGTGCCGCCGATGACCACCGAGGCAATGGCATCCAGTTCGACGCCTACCCCTGCCAGCGCGTAGCCCGCCTGGGTATAAACCGAGAAGACAATGCCTGCCAGCGTCGCCAGCCCGGTCGAGAGCATATAGATGCGAATGGTGGTGCTGCGGGTGGAGATCCCCATCAGGTTTGCCGAGGTGGCGTTGCCGCCAATGGCGTAAACCTGGTTGCCAAACCGGGTACGGTGGGCAAGGAAGATGCCAATGACCACCACGCCCAGCATCAGAAGCCCCATCGCGCTCAGACGACCGCCGCCGGGGATTTTCCACGCCAGGCTGGAGAGCGTGTCGTACACCGGATGGTTAATCGGAATTGACTCTTCCGACACCAGATAGCTCACCCCGCGCAGGAAGAACATGCCTGCGAGGGTAATGATAAAGGCCGGGATCTTTAACGCGTCGATCAACAGTCCCATAAAGGCACCAAACGCGCAGCCCATCACCAGCACCAGCGGGAAGGCCACCAGAGGAGAGATCCCCCAGAAACCAATCGCCTTCGCGAGGAACACGCCGGTGAAGGCGATCACCGAGCCGACGGAGAGATCGATCCCACCGGAGAGGATCACAAACGTCATGCCGACGGCGATAATCCCTAAAAAGGCGTTATCAGTCAGGATGTTGCAAATCACACGCGTCGAGGCAAACCCCGGGAACTGGGTCAGGCAGTAGAGATACCCCAGCACAAACACGCCCAGGGTGATCATTAACGGTAAATTACGTTTTATCATGGCCACGGATCCCCTTAATGATGCTGACAAAGCGCGGTGACTGGACGATCAGCACGCAGAGCACGACCACCGCTTTTACCACCTGGTTGAGTTCCGGCTGGAAACCGGAGAGCAGGATGCCGGTGTTCATCCCCTGAATGATCAGCGCGCCAATCACCGAGAGCAGCAGGTTAAAGCGCCCGCCCATCAGCGACCCGCCGCCGATCACCACTGCCAGGATCGCATCCAGTTCCAGCCAGAGTCCGGCGTTGTTGGCATCGGCCCCGCGAATATCTGCCGCGACGATAACCCCGGCGATGGCGGCGCACACACCGCTAAGCACGTAGGTCAGCATCACCATCAGACGCGTATTGACCCCGGCGTTGCGTGCCGCGCGAATATTGATCCCGACGGCTTCAATGAACATCCCCAGCGCCGTTTTGCGGGTGAAGAGCCAGAACACCACCAGCGTGACCAGAGCAATGATCACCGGCGTGGGGAAGAACAGCAGCTTGCCGCTGCCGAGCCACGCCAGGTTCGGCGAGTTGAAGGTGACAATTTGTCCGGAAGTAATGAGCTGTGCCACACCGCGCCCGGCGACCATCAAAATGAGCGTGGCGACAAAGGGCTGAATCTTCAGCACCGCCACCAGAATGCCGTTCCATAATCCTGCCAGCACGCCAGTGCCTAATGCCGCCAACAGGACGACCGGCAGGCTGTGCCCGGCCACGGTCATCGAGGCTGCCGTGGCCCCGGCGATGGCCCTCACCGCGCCGACGGAGAGATCGATCCCGCCGGTGGCAATGACCAGCGTCATCCCGATGGCCAGCAGCGCCACGGGCGCAGCCCGGTTCAGGATGTCTATCGGGCTGCCAAACAGGCGACCATCCTGAACAATAATCTGGAAGAAATGCGGTGCGACAAGGCTATCAACCAGCAGTACCACCAGCAGCGCCGCGATTTGTGGCGTGCCGGTTGGCCAGTTG
This sequence comes from Enterobacter sp. K16B, assembly GCF_020216105.1. Lineage (NCBI taxonomy): Bacteria > Pseudomonadati > Pseudomonadota > Gammaproteobacteria > Enterobacterales > Enterobacteriaceae > Enterobacter > Enterobacter sp. K16B. The sequence continues at coordinate 1,639 of NZ_JAIWJZ010000035.1, read as the reverse complement.
AAGCGGCGCTTTGTTGCGCCAGTTTGCGAAAGCGAACGGGACATCACGATTCACTCCTTATGCCGCAATGGCATTCATGATCGCCGGAACGGACAGCTTATCCAGCGGGATCTCTGCCACCTGTTTGCGATCGCGCATGATAATGACGCGATCGGCATAGCCCACCAGCTCTTCCAGCTCAGACGAAATGACCAGCAGCGCCAGGCCGTCCGCACACAGCGTTTCGATAAGGCGGATAATTTCGGCGTGCGCCCCCACGTCAATGCCGCGGGTCGGTTCATCGAGGATCAGGAACTGCGGTTTGGTCAGCAGCCAGCGTGACAGCAGTACTTTTTGCTGGTTGCCGCCGGAGAGAAACTCAATGGGCTGTTCCGCGCTCGGGGTGCGGATGCCGAGCTGGCGGATAAAGCGCTCCGCAATCGCGTTCTGCTCTTTGCGGGGGATTGGCCTCAGCCAGCCGCGCTGCGCCTGCAGGGCCAGAATGATATTTTCGCGCACCGAGGCCGCGGCAATGATGCCATCCGTTTTCCGGTCTTCTGGGCAGAAACCGACGCCAAGACAGGAGGCCTGATGCGGCGATCGCAGGGTTTGCGGTTTACCCTTGATCAGCGCAGTGCCGCTGTCCGCAGGTTTGATCCCGAAGATCACTTCGGCGGTTTCGGTGCGTCCGGAGCCCAGCAGGCCCGCCAGGCCGACAATTTCGCCCGGGCGGACTTCCAGGTTAAACGGCGAGATCACCCCTTTTTTGCCATAATCGCTGAACGCGGCGACCGGTTTTTCGCTCAGCAGCGTGCGGCCTGCACGCTGAAGGGCGTTGGTTTCAAGTTCACGCCCCAGCATCATTTTGACCAGTTCGATCTGCGGCAGCTCGCGGGTTTCACGGCAGCCGACAAAGCTGCCGTTACGCAGCACCGTAATGCGATCGCTCACCTCGTACACCTGATCGAGGAAGTGGGTGACGAAGATCAGGCTGACCCCCTGATCGCGCAGCTGGCGCATCAGGGTAAAGAGCATCTCCACTTCCTGGGTGTCAAGGCTGGCGGTGGGTTCATCAAGGATCAGCACTTTTGCGGAGAGATCGATGGCGCGACAGATGGCGACAATCTGCTGCATCGCCACGGAAAAGCGGTTCAGCGGCTCGCGAACGTCGAGGGAGAAGCCGTATGATTCCATCAGCTTCGTGGCACGCGCCTCCATCTCTTTGCGGCGCAGCAGGCCAAAGCGTCGTGGCTCCCGGCCAATAAACAGGTTATCCGCCACCGACATATTCGGCAGCAGGTTCACCTCCTGGTACACCGTCCCGATCCCCAGCTGTTGGGCATGAGCGGTGTTTTTCGGTGAAATGGCGTGACCTTCCAGCCAGATGGTGCCGCGATCGGCATGGTAAACACCGGTCAGGGCTTTAATCAGCGTTGATTTTCCCGCCCCGTTCTCCCCCAGCAGCGCCATGATTTCACCGCGCCGCAGGCTGAAATCAACATTATCCAGCGCTTTTACGCCGGGAAAAAATTTACTCAAGCCCTCTGTGCGGAGGATTGCCTGGTATTGTTCAGTGGTCATGGTTTTCCCCCTGCATCAAGCCGGATGGCGCTACGCTTACCCGGCCTACAAAAGAGCGTATCGTAGGCCGGGTAAGCGT
>NZ_JAIWJZ010000221.1:0-221 GCF_020216105.1 Enterobacter sp. K16B | reverse complement strand
GACCCCCTCCGTGTAAAGGAGATGCTCTACCAACTGAGCTAATCACCCACTCTGTACTGCTGATAATGCGTTAAGTGGTGGGTTGTGCAGGATGACTCGGCTTCGCCTCGCCCTAGGGGCCGTTGCTGACGCAACGTTATCCTTCACGTTTTACTACTACTTCCACCTGACTTAGTGGTGGGTCGTGCAGGATTCGAACCTGCGACCAATTGATTAAAAGT
>NZ_JAIWJZ010000220.1:0-449 GCF_020216105.1 Enterobacter sp. K16B | reverse complement strand
TTTCCCTGACGCGGAAAGAACGAATGATGCGATCCCAGATTTCCACCAATTCAGCGTCGCTGTATTCCGATGGGGATGAGACATCACTTCCTTCAGGCAAGATCTCATTGCTTAATGTCAAATCAAGGCTGGGGTGTGTAAAATCAGCGTTGGTTTCGTTGGCTACGGCGGTAAACATGAGTTGTTTTGACGGATTATCGGATGATTTTTCTGGCGGGGCGGTGATTAGCCATTCACTGGCATGAAAACCGGCAATTCGTGCTTCTCCTTTTCGCAGCGTACTTCCGTCTATACTATTGATATACGATTGAATTTCACCGCTGCGTTCCAGCATGGTTGTGCTTTCCTTAAGGGCGTTATTGCTCCAGACCGAAAAAGAAAACACCGAACTATACGGGTAAACAAAGGTAATATCTTCCTTAGGCTTTCCGTTTCCGTCACGGATAAAC
>NZ_JAIWJZ010000034.1:0-15493 GCF_020216105.1 Enterobacter sp. K16B | reverse complement strand
GCGCCCGTGAGCTTTGGTTATTCTTTGTTCGGGTTCAGAACAATACGGATGAGATATGGATGCTAAATAGGTTGCATTAGGGATTCTCGATGGGATCTCCTCCATACCAAACACAGCTTACATGGGTGTTGTAAGAAGCTGGGAGGGAAGCGGGTTTGCTGGGGATAGCGGTAAACAAAGAAACCAGGCTGAGACGGAGCGTTTTTTCTATATGCTCAAGAGCCTGGGTAATGCTGAGTCACCATTACGCAGACTAATAACTATCGTTTTCACGTCGTTCTATCAGAAACTCAATGATGATGGTAAAGAGGCCGTAAACAATAAATTGGGTTACGGAGCCGGGAGCGTTGGTGGGCGAACAGCAGGGCAAATAGCTCTGGCACAGACAACCGCAAGTCTGATGTTGAACCGTCTGGCGATTGACCAGGCGTACAAGCATTTTATTCGGTTCAGCGCTTCAGCAGCGTTAAACGTAGTGATGTTTCAGGGAATCATCGAAGAGTCAGCCAGAGCGTCAAGACGGATGAAAGCTAAATATCCCTCTACATACGCCAGGGTGTCAAAAGAGAATCTGGATATGGTCTACTTTCTCGTTGAACAGCAGTTAGAGCCTTACCTGGTGTTCATTGAAGGACACCCTATTGATTGCAAAGGAATACAGAATGAAATTTGTAAAATCGTTAATGTCCCACGCAATTGAGGGAACCATCACCTTTCTGGCTGTGATTTTTGCTATGGGGTCATTCTTCTGGTTTGAAAGCACATGGATGAAGTTCGCCGGGTGTGTTGGTGCATTGATAGTCGGCTACTTGCTTTCATACGGAGCGGCAAAAATCAGAGGCGGATAATAAAAAAATCATGCACTACTATGCAGAATGCGGCCTGGCGGATGCCTGCAAAAAATAGTGAGGGGACAAAAAGGGGGCACCCGCAATTCCCTTAACAAAAAAGCCACTCATATGAGTGGCTTAATTATATGCTTTTAAAGCTAAAATTTGGTGGCCCCTGCTGGACTTGAACCAGCGACCAAGCGATTATGAGTCGCCTGCTCTAACCACTGAGCTAAGGGGCCGTGGCGGTGAATTATAAAGTAACTCCCCTCAGCAATCCAGCCATTCACACCTGCCTGCTGTTTTTATAAACAATGCATAATCAATCCTTTATACTTCCCTGACGATGTATTGAGCGGGAGTAACGATGATCAACGATATTCTGGCCCCTGGCCTGCGGGTGGTGTTCTGCGGCATTAACCCGGGCAAGTCCTCGGCGCACACCGGTTTTCACTTTGCCCATCCGGGAAATCGCTTCTGGAAGGTGATCTATCAGGCCGGGTTTACCGACAGGTTACTAAAGCCCGAAGAGGAACAGCACCTGCTGGATACGCGCTGCGGCATTACCATGCTGGTAGAGCGCCCGACGGTACAGGCGAGTGAAGTCAACCTGCATGAGTTGCGCAGTGGCGGCCGGGAGCTGATCAAGAAGATTGAAGATTATCAGCCCGCCGCGCTGGCGATCCTCGGTAAGCAGGCCTACGAGCAGGCGTTCAGCCAGCGTGGGGCACAGTGGGGCAAGCAGGCTATCACCATCGGCGTGACGCAGGTGTGGGTGCTGCCGAATCCGAGCGGGCTCAACAGGGCAACGCTGGACAAGCTGGTAGAGGCCTATCGGGAGCTGGATGAGGCGCTGATGGTGCGGGGGCTTTAATCCTCTGCGGCCTGATGCCCTTACCCTGACCCTCTCCCACAGGGAGAGGCAATAAACAAAAAAAAGCTCCCGATTGGGAGCTTTTTGCTGTTTACCTGGGTTAGTCGTCCAGGAAGCTACGCAGCACTTCAGAGCGGCTTGGGTGACGCAGCTTACGCAGCGCCTTCGCTTCGATCTGACGGATACGTTCGCGGGTTACGTCGAACTGTTTACCCACTTCTTCCAGCGTGTGGTCGGTGTTCATATCGATACCGAAACGCATACGCAGTACTTTCGCTTCACGGGCGGTCAGGCCGGCCAGCACGTCGTGCGTGGCGGCACGCAGGCTCTCGGTGGTGGCAGAGTCCAGCGGCAGCTCGAGGGTAGTATCCTCGATGAAATCCCCCAGATGCGAATCTTCATCGTCACCGATAGGCGTTTCCATGGAGATTGGCTCTTTGGCGATCTTCAGCACTTTACGGATCTTGTCTTCCGGCATCAGCATGCGCTCGGCCAGCTCTTCAGGCGTCGGCTCACGACCCATCTCCTGCAGCATCTGGCGGGAAATACGGTTGAGCTTGTTGATGGTCTCAATCATATGCACCGGAATACGGATGGTGCGCGCCTGATCCGCGATAGAGCGGGTGATAGCCTGACGGATCCACCAGGTTGCGTAGGTGGAGAACTTGTAACCACGACGGTATTCGAACTTATCTACCGCTTTCATCAGACCGATGTTGCCTTCCTGAATCAGATCCAGGAACTGCAGACCACGGTTGGTGTATTTCTTGGCGATAGAGATAACCAGACGTAAGTTCGCTTCAACCATCTCTTTCTTCGCACGGCGGGCTTTCGCTTCACCGATGGACATACGACGGTTGATGTCTTTAACCTGCTCGATGGTCAGGCCTGTCTCTTCTTCAATCTGCTGCAGTTTCTGCAGGCCGCGATACACGTCTTCTTTCACGTCGTGCAGTTTTTCAGACCACGGCTTGTTCATCGCGATAGCTGCGTTGAACCAGGTTTCGCTGGTTTCGTTGCCGGTGAAGAGGGTGATGAAGTTCTTCTTCGGCATTTTGCACTGCTCAACGCACAGCTTCATGATGATGCGTTCCTGGGTACGTACGCGATCCATCATCACGCGCATGCTGTTCACCAGGTAGTCGAACTGTTTTGGCACCAGGCGGAACTGTTTGAACACTTCAGACAGTTTCAGGATCTCTTCCTGAGCGGCGGCATGGCTGCGGCCTTTCGCTTTGATGGTGTCACGCGTCACTTCGTACTGAGTACGCAGCTCGGCAAATTTCTCACGTGCCAGTTCCGGGTCGATGCTGTTGTCATCATCCGCGGTGTCGTCGTCGCTCTCTTCCTCATCTTCGTCTTCGTCATCATCCATCTCTTCCTGAGACAGTTCAGAACCGACGTGAGTGGCGGTTGGTGCCATATCTTCTTCAGCGTTCGGGTCGACAAAACCGGTGATCAGGTCAGACAGGCGCGCTTCTTCCGCTTCAACGCGATCGTACTGCTCCAGCAGATAGGTGATCGCTTCCGGGTACTCAGCTACAGAGCACTGAACCTGGTTGATCCCGTCTTCGATGCGTTTTGCGATGTCAATTTCGCCTTCGCGGGTCAACAGTTCAACGGTACCCATTTCGCGCATGTACATGCGGACCGGGTCAGTCGTACGCCCGATTTCAGATTCCACGCTGGACAGTACCTGTGCAGCAGCTTCTTCCGCATCTTCGTCAGTGTTGTTGGAGGTTTCAGCCAGCAACAGATCATCGGCATCCGGTGCTTCTTCCATCACCTGAATGCCCATGTCATTGATCATTTGGATGATATCTTCGATTTGATCTGAATCGACGATATCTTCCGGCAGATGGTCATTGACCTCGGCATAGGTCAGATAGCCTTGCTCCTTACCACGTTGGACAAGAAGTTTCAGCTGTGACTGCGGGTTTTGCTCCATAAGACGGTATCCACACTTAATTCGTTTGATTGGTGTCGGCGATGGGGCTGCCAACCTTTAAAGCGAGGGCGTACTTATATTTTTGCCGCTGCCTCTCAGTGCGGCTGCCGGGGGCTTCCCGATCGATATTCGGCACTTAAGCCGTTAAATACTTTTGTCTTTGACTTATTTCTTCGCCAGTTCCTGGTTAATCATCCAGAGCTCCCGGCGTTCTTCGCTGCTCAAACCGTGTGTGCGCTCGCGAGCAATCAACTCTTCCTGGCGCAGCTCAAGCATCGAATCAAACATATGGTTGAGTGAGTCGGTGAACGTTTTTTCTGCAATGTCCTTATCAGCTATATCGTCCCACATCGACAATTTTTCAAGGGTAGCGGCCTCTTTTGTACCGCGATAATGCTCTAAAAGTTGTCCGGTGGTCAGACCTGGCTGAGCCAAACAAGTGTTGACCAGTTCTGAAAATAAGCCAAGTCCGGGCAATTTTTCGTGGTCCAAACCCGCCAGCGACGGCACCTGCGGCGCAAGCTCGGGGTTTTGAACCAGCAACCCTATCAGTATACGCATGGTTGTGCGTTTTAGCTGAGGCGCGGCGCGAACCGTGCCGTTTTCAGCCTGTTTAGGCATTAAACGTTCAAGCTGGCTGTCATCCAGAATGCCGAGCTTGTTGCCTAACTCCTGACGCAGATAGATACGCAGCGTTTCGCCTGGCACCTGGCTGATTAACGGCAGCGCCAGCGTACTGAGCTGCGCGCGCCCGTCAGGGGTACTCAAATCGACCTGCGGCATCAGGCTGTTAAACAGAAACGTGGAGAGCGGCTGAGCCTGCTCCATCCGCGCTTCAAACGCCGCTTTGCCCTCTTTACGCACCAGCGTATCCGGGTCTTCACCGTCAGGCAGAAACATAAAGCGCAACTGACGACCGTCGGTCATGTAGGGTAGCGCGGTTTCCAGCGCGCGCCAGGCGGCGTCGCGTCCTGCGCGGTCACCGTCGTAACAACAAATCACGTTGTTGGTCACGCGGAACAGCAGCTGGATATGATCCGCCGTCGTGGACGTTCCTAACGACGCTACCGCGTAGTTAATGTCGTACTGCGCCAGCGCAACAACGTCCATATACCCTTCGACGACCAGAAGACGCGGAGGTTCCGCATTGTTCTGTTGCGCCTCATAAAGGCCATACAGTTGGCGGCCCTTATGGAAAATATCGGTTTCCGGGGAGTTGAGGTACTTCGGCAGGGCATCACCCAGCACGCGACCACCAAAACCAATCACCCGGCCACGCTTGTCGCGGATCGGGAACATCACCCGTTCACGGAAGCGGTCGTAGCTACGTCCCTGGTCGTTGGTGACCAGCATGCCTGCATCGATAAGAGACTTACGATCTTCGCTATTGCCGCCAAAACGCTTTAACACGTTGTCCCAGCCGGGCGGGGCGTAACCAATAGCGAAACGCGCAATGACCTCATCGCTCAGTCCGCGCTTGTTCAGATACTGACGCGCAGGCTCAGCCGCAGAGTGCTTAAGAGACTGTTGGTAAAACGAATTCAGGCCATCCATCAGTTGATACAGCGTTTGCCGTTGATGGCGCTCGATCTGACTTGGGCCACTGCCTGCTTCATACGGCACTTCAAGGTTATGCATCGCCGCCAGCTCTTCGACGGTTTCAACGAACTCGAGCTTGTCGTAGTTCATTAAAAAATCAACGGCATTACCGTGAGCACCACAGCCGAAGCAATGGTAAAACTGCTTTTCACCGTTTACGGTGAAGGAGGGGGTTTTTTCGTTATGGAACGGACAGCACGCATGGTAATTCTTGCCCTGCTTTTTCAGCTTTACCCGCGCGTCGATGAGATCGACGATGTCGGTTCTGGCGAGCAGGTCATTGATGAAAACGCGTGGGATTCTTCCGGCCATATGCCCCAAAATTTAAGCGACTTATAAACGAAAACAAGCCGCGCATTCCTTCCGGAAGCACGGCCTTACGACTATTACTCTGTCTGTCAATTGAGGGCGTTGGCCCTCAATCAATTAGTACAGACGAGTACGGCGTGCGTTTTCGCGAGCCAGTTTCTTCGCGTGACGTTTCACAGCGGAAGCTTTAGCGCGCTTACGTTCGGTCGTTGGTTTTTCATAAAACTCACGACGACGAACTTCAGCCAGAACACCTGCTTTCTCGCATGAACGTTTGAAGCGACGCAGTGCTACGTCGAACGGCTCGTTTTCACGTACTTTAATTACCGGCATGTAACTCTCACCTTTAATAAATTCGGTTTGCCGCTGGCATCAGCGCCAGCTTATTTCAAAATGGTGCGGAATTTTACTGCAAATGCTGCTGCTTTGTAAAGCACCGAAGCGATTTTGAAAGGGACTTTTATAAGGGGGAAGAGTATACACGAGCGGATGTCCTGGGGCGAACAAAGTTTTACATCAACCCGCATTCGCCCTACACTGCGCGGTATTGAAGCGAGGTAAAACAAGTCATGCGTGTACTGGGTATTGAAACATCCTGCGATGAAACCGGCATCGCCATTTACGACGACGAAAAAGGGCTTCTGGCCAACCAACTGTATAGTCAGGTGAAATTGCACGCTGACTACGGCGGCGTCGTGCCTGAACTGGCCTCTCGTGACCACGTGCGTAAAACGGTTCCCCTGATTCAGGCGGCGTTGAAAGAGGCCGGGTTGCGTTCAAACGATATTGATGCCGTGGCCTATACCGCAGGCCCGGGGCTGGTTGGCGCGCTGCTGGTTGGCGCCACGGTGGGACGTTCGCTGGCGTTCGCGTGGGATGTGCCGGCCATTCCGGTTCACCATATGGAAGGGCATCTTCTGGCACCGATGCTGGAAGAGAATCCGCCTGAGTTTCCGTTTGTGGCGCTGCTGGTCTCAGGTGGGCATACCCAGCTGATCAGCGTGACGGGCATTGGCAAGTATGAACTGTTGGGCGAGTCGATCGACGACGCCGCCGGTGAAGCGTTCGACAAAACCGCCAAACTGCTGGGGCTGGATTACCCGGGCGGCCCGATGCTGTCCAGAATGGCGTCACAGGGAACGGAAGGGCGCTTTGTCTTCCCGCGCCCGATGACCGACCGGCCAGGGCTGGATTTCAGCTTCTCCGGGCTGAAAACCTTCGCGGCCAACACTATCCGCAATAATGATGACAGCGAGCAGACCCGGGCCGATATTGCCCGCGCGTTCGAAGATGCGGTGGTCGATACGCTGATGATCAAGTGCAAGCGCGCGCTGGATCAGACCGGCTTTAAGCGTCTGGTGATGGCCGGTGGCGTCAGCGCCAACCGCACGCTGCGCGCGAAGCTGGCCGAGATGATGCAAAAACGTCGCGGGGAAGTGTTCTATGCGCGTCCGGAATTCTGTACCGATAACGGGGCGATGATCGCCTACGCCGGGATGGTGCGTCTGAACGCGGGGGCGACCGCCGATCTCAGCGTCTCCGTACGTCCGCGCTGGCCGCTGGCGGAACTGCCCGAGGCCTGAAGGCGCTAAACCCGGATGTCAGATGGCGATATCAAACATCCGGGTTGTGGTGAGCAGACAATAAAGATGGCAGTCGCTGGCGACATGTAATTTCTCCATCGCCCGAAGTTTGTGTGCGCTGACGGTTTTGATGCTCAGATGCATCTGCCTCGCGATTGCCACCAGCGGTAACCCTCTGCACAGCAGGCGCAGCACATCCATCTCACGCGGCGACAGCTCGTCTGCGCTCTGCTTTCCTGACTGGAAAAAGGCGTTCATTGTTGAGCGCTCAATATACATCTCCCCGCCAGCCACGGTAACCAGGGCCTGAATGAGCCGCTTTTCACTGACATTGCGGGTAATGTAGCCGTGGGCGCCCGCTTTCAGCGCCGCGCGAATCAGCTGTGGGTTGCTGTAGGGGGAAACCATAATAACCTTCAGCAGCGGATATTGACGGGTGATCCACTTCAGCAGCGCCAGACCGTCCACTCCGCAAGCAGGATGTGGCCCCTGCGATGTGCGCAGGTGGTAGCCCAGCAGCAAAATGTCAGGCGTTTCTTGCGCGAGCATCTCCACCAGGGCTGATGTTGCATCCGCTTCCCCCGCCAAAGTAAAGGAAAGCGAGTGAAGACTCAGATTAGTTGCCAGCTGATCCACAATAATGGCGTACACTCCCCGCCGAAAAATAGGATTTTCATCAGCAATGGCAAATTTGACGGTCACGGAGGTTCCTCTTGCGTTATACGCGTATATGTCCTGGTTGAAATTATTTTACCTGAGAGATGGTTTTATCTGTAAAACATGCAGGAAGATATTTTTATTGCCATTATTTGTTTTTAAGTATTTTTGTTTGCATGACTGGTTGACTTATTTCATCTCTTTTTTGTGACGCTTTGTAAAGAAAATTCTCAGCGTTAAATAGAGGGTTCTCATTGTTCCGTGATGAGCATTAATACAGTTTGAATAAAGCAATTAAGCGTATACATGTCATAAAGGAACAATGGCTCAAATGAAAAAAAGTATTCTCTCACTGTTAATTTGCGCAGCAGTAACCAGCTCTGCGTATGCTGAAGCAGCGACAAAGGTAGAGTTCGCTCAGGAGGGCGTCACGTATACGGCTATCGTCGTAAAACTTAAGCCCGGCAAGCCCCTGCTGAAAGCTACAAACACCGCCACCACGACGGTGCCAGATGAGCTCACGCTCGGCGACCCCTCTTTAGTGGCGAATAAAATGTTTCGCTCCAATAAACTTCGTAGCACCCAGTCAGATGAATTAACTAAACTGGATGCTACCTACGGGTTTGATCGCTATATGCGGATAGATATTCCTGAAAACAAAAGTCAGGATAAAGCCTTTATTAACCACGCGATTGCCGAGCTGGAACAAAATCCAAAAGTTGAATTAGTGTATGCGGAAGCCATGCCGGTTTCGCTGGATGAATATCAGCATGATAATACCACGCCGCCGCTTTTACGCCAGTCCGCCGGAAATGCGACGCTGACCGCCACTGCCGTTCCTGATTTCCGTAACCTGCAGGATTATTTAAAATCCTCTGCGGAAAAACGTCCGGGTTATTATATGGGTGGGGTTAACCGCGACGGCGTTAGCGGTTATGCCGGTAGCGATGGGACTGGCGTTACCATTATCTCCACCGAAAACTGCGCCTGGAACACCAGCCACGTTAACTTACCGGCGATGGCCCTGAGCCAGGGCGACCGCACCTGGAAACCCGGCTGTGGCGATCATGACTCCTCTTCCGTGGGGATTATGGCAGGGAAAGATATCGGCAGCGGTATTCGCGGCTTTGCCTGGAACAGTAAGGTGGGTTATGCCGCCTGGCAGACGAACAATCTCTATAACATGATCCCCCTGCTGAAAGCGGGCGACGTGGTGCAGGTGGGTATGCAGGCCGAAAGCGCCAAACCTGCTGGCTGCACGAAAGAGTGTTATAACCCGTGGGAGGCGCAGCCAGCCTTCTTTGATATCACTAAGGCGCTGACCGATAAAGGGGTATATGTCATCGCTGCCGCAGGTAACGGTGGCCTCAGCCTTGACGATCCGGCTTACAACGGCAAATTTGATCTGTCAGTGAAGGATTCCGGCGCGATTATTGTTGGCGCAATGTGTGCGAGTGATGGCAAAAAAGCGTACTTCAGCAGCTATGGCTCACGTGTGACCAGCGCGGCGTGGGGCTGCTGGGACGTGGTGACCACCGGCAGTGGCGATTTGTACAGAGACGGCGTCAATAACTACACCCGTTCATTTGCCGGTACGTCCTCCGCTAACCCCATCATTGCAGGTGTGGTGGCGAGCCTGTCAGGGATTGCAAAAGCGCACGGGATTACCGTTACGCCGAAGCAGATGCGTCAGATTCTGCAGGAAACCGGGACGCCGCTGGCAAACGGGGATTCGGCCAGGATTGGCACCTTCCCGGATATGGAGCGTGCGGTTGCCCGTATTATGGCGCTGAAAGACGGCGGCACGCCTGCCGCTCCGGCGCCAACTGCCGCCGCGGGAGCGGATTATACGATGGTCTCCCCGACGACTGGCGTAAGTACCTATCCGCTCGACGGCAGCAAGAGCCTGAATGCCACATCCTTTAACTGGAGCGTGACGAAAGGGGCGGAAACCTTCTCGCTGGAAGAAAAACTGAACGGCACGCTGGTCAAGAGTGTGGATAGCGCGCATGCCTATGCCGTCATTCCTGCCAACAGCGAGGGAGAGGCGACCTACACCCTGACCACCACCGGCGCGGATGGGCGTACCGCGACCGACAGCATGACCATTAAGGTCAGTAAGCCAGTGGTGCCGCCGAAGGACGATACGCCAGCGAAAGATGACACACCGGTAAAACCTGCGGCGCCGGCCTACAACGCCAAAATTGCCTATCCAACCAAATGCACCAAAGTCTCGTACGACGGTAAAATCTGGTTTAACCAGTGGTATGTCAACCCGGGCCAGGAAACGCCGGGAACCGGCGGCCAGTGGGGCGCATGGCGAGAACAGGGAAGTGCTGGAAACAGCTGTAAATAACGCGTGAAGCCTGGCCTCCTGCCAGGCTTTTTCCGCATTACACTTTCAACATCCCTTTCTCTTCCAGAAACGCAACGATCGTCGCCAGACCGTCACCCGCTTTCAGGTTGGTAAAGGTCCACGGACGTTCGCCGCGCATGCGGTTGGTGTCACGCTCCATCACCTCCAGCGAAGCCCCCACGTACGGCGCGAGATCGGTTTTGTTGATCACCAGAAAATCGGATTTGGTGATCCCCGGCCCGCCCTTGCGGGGGATCTTCTCACCTTCGGCTACGTCGATGACGTAGATCGTCAGGTCAGCCAGCTCGGGGCTGAAGGTCGCGCTCAGGTTGTCGCCGCCGCTTTCAACGAAGATCAGATCCAGATTGCCGAATTTTTCGCTCAGCGCTTCAACGGCTGCCAGGTTCATCGAAGCATCTTCGCGGATGGCGGTGTGCGGACAGCCGCCAGTCTCCACGCCGACGATGCGTTCCGGCTCAAGGGCGCCTGCTTCGGTCAGGATGCGCTGATCCTCTTTGGTGTAGATATCATTCGTCACCACCGCCAGGTGATACGTGTCGCGCATCGCCTTGCAGAGTGCTTCCAGCAGCGCGGTTTTGCCCGACCCCACCGGGCCGCCCACGCCCACGCGCAGGGGATGTTTGTAATCAGCCATATTGCTTCCTCAGGAACGGAAAAGTCGTGAATATTGTGTTTCGTGGCGGGCAGAAGCGATGGCGGAAAGCGGCGTTGCCGCCCCCAGCTCGTCGTCGCCACGTAAAAAAGCCTGTTCAAGCCCGGCCGCAAAATGGTCGCTCAGCGCAATGATCAGCTGCTGCGCGGCCTGTTGTCCAAACGGCACCAGCTTGACGCCCGCCATTACCGCGCTCTCAATCCAGCTATAGCCGAGACTCAGGGCCAGCTCGCGCACGCCAATGCCCCAGCGTACGCCGAGCCACGCCATGCCGCAGAGCTGGCTCTGCATAAACAGCGTCTGCCACCGGGCCGGGCAGTCCGGCTCCCAGCTTTTAATGAGACGCGTAAAGGCTGCACCGCGATTGCGCTCTTCTTCCCGCAGTTCACGGGTTTCCCGGCAGGCGAGAAGGTAAGCCGTCCAGCATTTTGCTGTCGCAAGGTCGCCTTGTTCACAGGCCCGGTACAGCCGGACAAACAGCGGCAGGTCAACGCAGAAAAAGCTCTGCTCCATCTGCTGCGTTTGCCAGCGTTTAAAGGCGTCGGCATCCGTGATCCAGCCTGCTTCCACGGCCCACTCCAGCCCCTGCGACCAGGTAAATGACCCGACCGGCAGGCTGCTGCTGGCGAGCTGCATCAGGCGCAGCCACTGGCGGGAATGCTCCATCAGCTCATCAGCGCCAGCAGGGCAGAGACGATCAGCCCGCCGCCGAAGGTTTTGCGCAGACCGTCGTGTCGGCGCAGCAGCAAGCCTGCGGCGAAACTGGCGCACAGTACGGTCGCGCTGGCGAACATAAACCCGCTGGTGAAGAGCCAGAAGCTATGGCCGGACATCTCCACGCCGTGCGCCCAGCCGTGGAACATCGCCAGGGCTGGCACCGCCAGCAGCAGGCGGTTTTCGGTTTTAAACATCATCACGCCGCAGACCGCCAGCGAGGCGATAATCAGCATCTCCATGCCGCTAAATCCGCCGAGCAGGCTGCCCGCCACGGCGCCGACAAGCATCATCCCGAGGGTGGCAAATGGCAGCAGCAGTTTGCGGCCGCTCAGTGCCGAAAGCACGCCGGCGCCCGTCAGCATCAACAGATGATCGAGCCCGGTCAGCGGGTGGAAGAAACCAGCCTGAAAGCTGTCGGCGCCGTGGCCAGGATGGGCGAGCGCGGGAACTGAAAAGGCCAGCAGTAACAGGGGAAGTAACGTGCGCATGAGTAATCCTTAGTGTGAATGGGCGTGAGAGTGGCTATGGCTGTGGGCATCGCTGGCATACGCGCCCGCTTCCGGTTCAAACGGCAGCGTGGCGTACGTCACCTCCAGCCCGAACTGGCGCAGCATGTCGTCGAGAACATGATCGTGGTGATAGCGCAGCTCGCCGGGCATCACCTGGAGCGGCACGTGGCGGTTGCCCAGGTGGTAGCAGGCGCGGGCGAGCAGGAACGGGTCGGCGCAGCGCACCACGGAGACGGACTCCGGGGCGGCGATCACTTCGATCACCTCGCTGCCGTCGTCGTTGCTGAGCAGGTCGCCGCCGCGCAGCAGTAAACCGCGCGGCAACATCAGCCCGGCTTCGCGGCCGTCGTTCAGCGCCACGCGGGCGCGGCTTTTCACCCGCACGTCAATTGGCAGCGTGACGCTGGCGGTAATCGGGTGCGCATGGTCCAGGCGTTGGGTTAAATAGATCATCATCACTCCTCAAAACAGGAAATAGCGTTGCGCCATCGGCAGAACCTCAGCCGGTTCGCTGGTAATCAGTTCACCGTCAACGCGCACTTCATAGGTTTGCGAATCGACGGTGATATTTGGCTGCAGACCGTTGTGGATCATGTCCGCCTTTTTCACCGTCCGGCAGCCTTTCACCACCGCGGTGGCGCTCTGCAGGTTGAGCTGCTGTGGGATGCCCAGCGCGTCAGCGGCTTGCGAGACAAACGTCAGCCGCGTGGCCTGGCGCGCGGCACCCAGCGCACCAAACATCGGGCGATAATGGACCGGTTGCGGGGTGGGTATGGAGGCGTTGATATCGCCCATCGGCGCGCAGGCGATCATTCCGCCCTTGACGATGGTGGCGGGTTTTACGCCGAAGAACGCCGGGGACCAGACCACTAAATCGGCCAGCTTGCCCGCCTCAATCGAACCCACCTCATGGGCGATACCGTGGGTCAGAGCCGGGTTAATGGTGTATTTGGCGACATAGCGCTTCACGCGGAAGTTGTCGTTATCGCCGCTTTCTTCCGGCAGGGCGCCGCGCTGGACCTTCATGCGGTGCGCCACCTGCCAGGTGCGGATAATCACTTCTCCCACGCGGCCCATGGCCTGAGAGTCTGACGAGGTGAGAGAAAACGCGCCGATATCGTGCAGCACGTCTTCGGCGGCGATGGTCTCCCGGCGAATGCGCGACTCGGCAAAGGCGACATCCTCGGCGATATCCGGATCGAGGTGGTGACAAACCATCAGCATGTCGAGATGCTCGTCGATGGTATTCACCGTGTAGGGCAGCGTCGGGTTGGTGGAGGAGGGCAGAATATTCGGGTGCGCGCAGGCGGTGATAATATCCGGCGCATGGCCGCCACCTGCCCCTTCGGTGTGGAAGGTGTGGATAGTTCGCCCGCCAATGGCGGCCAGCGTGTCTTCCACAAAGCCGGACTCGTTCAGCGTGTCGCTGTGCAGCGCCACCTGAATATCCATCTCTTCTGCCACCTCAAGCGAGCAGTTGATCGCCGCAGGCGTCGCGCCCCAGTCCTCGTGGATCTTAAGCCCAATGGCGCCGGCTGCGATTTGCTCTCGCAGCGCGTCGGGGTTTGAGCCGTTGCCCTTGCCGAGCAGACCGATGTTTACCGGCAGAGTATCCGCAGCCTGCAGCATGCGGGCGATATACCACGGGCCGGGCGTGCAGGTGGTGGCGTTGGTGCCCGCCGCGGGCCCGGTGCCGCCGCCGATCATGGTGGTGACGCCGGAGACCAGCGCCTCTTCCGCCTGCTGCGGACAGATCCAGTGGATGTGAGTGTCGATCCCGCCGGCGGTGACGATCTTCCCTTCGGCAGCGATCACTTCCGTCGCGGCGCCAATCGGGATCGTGACGCCGGGCTGAATGTCCGGGTTGCCAGCTTTGCCGACGGCAAAGATCCGCCCGTTCTTCACGCCGATGTCGGCTTTCACGATCCCCCAGTGATCGACAATCAGCGCGTTGGTCAGCACCAGATCCACGCAGTCGTCTGCGGTCATCTGCCCCTGGCCCATGCCGTCGCGGATCACCTTCCCGCCGCCGAACTTGACCTCTTCACCGTAGACGGTGAGATCGTCTTCCACTTCAATCCACAGCTCGCTGTCGGCCAGCCGAACTTTATCGCCGGTGGTAGGGCCGAACATATCGGCGTAAGCCTGGCGCGAAATCTCAGC
Organism: Enterobacter sp. K16B; assembly: GCF_020216105.1. Taxonomy (NCBI): domain Bacteria; kingdom Pseudomonadati; phylum Pseudomonadota; class Gammaproteobacteria; order Enterobacterales; family Enterobacteriaceae; genus Enterobacter; species Enterobacter sp. K16B. Next base: position 1,275 of record NZ_JAIWJZ010000034.1, on the reverse strand, counting down.
CATTTTTCACCTCTCCCATTACCTCACCGCGAAAACCGACTATGCGCTGCGCGCCCGTCACCTGCACCAGCGTCACTTCGCGCTTCTGGCCGGGCTCGAAGCGCACGGCGGTACCTGCCGGTATATTCAGCCGGTAGCCTTTAGTGGCTTCCCGGTCAAACTTCAGCGCCGGGTTGACCTCGTAAAAGTGGTAGTGCGACCCGACCTGGATCGGCCTGTCGCCGTGGTTTTCGACGATGACACGCCGGGAGTCTCGCCCGACGTTGAGGGCGATAGTACCGGGCTTGATCTGGTATTCACCTGGGATCATCACGCGCTCCTTAGACGATCGGGTTATGGACGGTGACGAGCTTGGATCCGTCCGGGAAGGTGGCTTCCACCTGAATATCCGGGATCATCTCCGGTACGCCCTCCATCACCTGGTCACGTCTCAGAACGTGGCGGCCCGCCTCCATCAGTGCGGCGACGGTTTCGCCATCGCGCGCGCCTTCCATAATGAAGGCGCTGATCAGCGCGACCGATTCCGGGTAATTGAGCTTTACTCCGCGCGCGAGGCGGCGTTCGGCAACCAGCGCGGCGGTGAACAGCAACAGCTTGTCTTTTTCTCTGGGGGTCAGTTCCATAACGTTTCTCTTATGTCTGCCAGATACGCGGCGAACAGGCGGTTTTGGTGGTGAGAAGCGGGCGAAGCGACTGCCAGATGTCGCGCATCACCCGCTGGCAAATCAGGTTGTCGTGGGAGAGAAAACGCACCGACATGAGATCGTCCGTGAGCGTGGCGCCCGCAAACGTATCCAGTGGGGCGAGCAGCACCCGCGCCGCGTCGAGATGTTCTTCTCTGGCCGGATAGAACAGCAGCGTGCCGAGCCACGGTTGCCCGGCAACGGGCGTGAGATCGCCGTTGCTGAGATGCTGACGCTCAATCAGGCGCGGTTCGTCGTCGACCCACACCTCAAGGCGGCTCTCCAGCGTGCCGTGGCTAAAGGTCTCACCGATTACCGGACGCCCCAGGCAGTACAACTCCCACGCCAGCAGCGTACTGGAGGCCTTCAGATGGAAGACGGAACGCAGCGCGGCATTGGCGCCGGGAAAGATAATGGTGTCCTGCGGCAGCCACTCCAGCGTGGAGCCATCATCGAGATAAAAGTGCTGATTCAGGCAGGCCTGTGGGCCGCTGCTGCGATAGAACTTGCTGGCGCCGGGCATGGTGATGAGCGCGTGGCTGTTGGCGTCCAGCCGCACAGAAATATCCAGCGTATCACCGCCCACAACGCC
>NZ_JAIWJZ010000219.1:0-238 GCF_020216105.1 Enterobacter sp. K16B | reverse complement strand
CGCCGCTGGCCTGCTTTAGCGCCAGCGCCGCCAGTTCGCGGTCGGCGATGCCGCCTTCGGTCATCACCCGGTCAACGGCGAGGTTAAGCTGCTGTTCAATCTGGGCGACGCTTAGCTCGGGAAGCTGTTCATCGCCCCGTCGTCTGTGCGCCTGTAGCGCATGGGCGGCGGCGATAGCCTTTTCGCCCCCTTTGACGGCTACGTACATCAGCACACCTCCACATGGGTGGTCCGCGGG
>NZ_JAIWJZ010000033.1:0-24612 GCF_020216105.1 Enterobacter sp. K16B | reverse complement strand
TTTTTTCATGCGTTAACTGCGGGATTACTCCTGCAGGTCACCACAGAAACGGTACCCTTCGCCGTGGATCGTGGCGATGATTTCCGGCGTATCAGGCGTAGATTCGAAATGTTTACGAATACGACGGATGGTCACGTCTACGGTACGGTCGTGCGGTTTCAGCTCACGGCCGGTCATTTTCTTCAGCAGCTCTGCACGGGACTGAATTTTGCCCGGGTTTTCGCAGAAGTGCAGCATCGCGCGGAATTCACTGCGCGGCAGTTTATACTGCTCACCGTTAGGGCTAATCAGCGAACGGCTATTGATATCAAGTTCCCAGCCGTTGAATTTGTAGCTATCAACGCTACGACGCTCTTCGCTGACCGTACCCAGATTCATGGTGCGGGACAGCAGGTTGCGTGCACGAATGGTTAACTCGCGAGGATTAAACGGTTTGGTGATGTAGTCATCCGCACCGATTTCCAGGCCAAGAATTTTATCAACTTCGTTGTCACGGCCCGTCAGGAACATCAACGCGACGTTCGCCTGCTCACGCAGTTCGCGCGCCAGAAGAAGACCGTTTTTGCCCGGCAGGTTAATGTCCATGATCACCAGGTTGATATCATTTTCAGAAAGGATCTGATGCATCTCTGCGCCATCGGTCGCTTCAAAGACATCGTAGCCTTCTGCTTCGAAAATGCTCTTCAACGTGTTGCGTGTTACCAACTCGTCTTCAACGATAAGAATGTGCGGGGTCTGCATGTTTGCTACCTAAATTGCCAACTAAATCGAAACAGGAAGTACAAAAGTCCCTGACCTGCCTGATGCATGTCGCAAATTAACATGATCGGCTTAACGTGACTAAAGTACGTAATTGCGTTCTTGATGCACTTTCCATCAACGTCAACAACATCATTAGCTTGGTCTTGGGTACTTTCCCTTTGGACCCGACAGTGTCAAAAACGGCTGTCATCCTAACCATTTTAACAGCAACATAACAGGCTAAGTGACACCAGACACCCAATAAAACTACGCTTCGTTGACATATATCAAGTTCAATTGTAGCACGTTAACAGTTTGATGAAATCATCGTAGCGGAATGCTAGCCTTTGTCACAATTTTTCAATAAACCAACTAGTTGCGGTCATTGATTTATAAACGAAGCGAATCCAATCAGAATAGGGTATTCATAACGCTATTATCATTATAAAACATAGGGATAATAGTGTTCTGTTAACATTCTAACTGATTGTTCAGACAAGGAATAGTTTAGCGTTTTTAATTTGTTATGAAACGCTATTTCGGTGATTTGTGTTGCAATTTTGTAAATTCGCGCTGCGTAATATGTTGAAGCGCATCACATTTCTACCCGCTAACCGATTAAAAAGAGAGCATAAATGCATCTGTCGATTGTACTGGTCGCCCCAGCCAGAGCAGAAAATATTGGTGCTGCCGCGCGCGCCATGAAGACCATGGGTTTTACCGATTTACGTATTGTGGACAGCACCGCCCACCTGGAGCCTGCGGCGCGTTGGGTGGCACATGGATCCGGCGATATTCTTGATAATATAACCACTTACGACACGCTTGCCGCGGCGTTGCACGACATCTCCTTTACCGTTGCCACCACGGCGCGCAGCCGGGCGAAGTTCCACTATTACGCTACGCCCGCGGAGCTGGTGCCGATGCTGAGTGAGAAAAGCCAGTGGCTGGAGAGAGCGGCGCTGGTATTTGGTCGTGAGGATTCCGGATTAACAAACGAAGAGCTGGAACTCGCTGACGTGCTAACGGGGGCACCCATGGTGGCTGATTATCCCTCCCTGAATTTAGGGCAGGCGGTCATGGTCTACTGCTATCAATTAGCCTCCCTAATACAAATTCCCCAGCCTCAGGCGGAAGGGGCAAATGAAAACCAGCTGGCTGCGCTGCGCACACGCGTTGAGCATCTGTTATCCCGGTTAGGGGTAGCGGACGATCGCAAAATGGCGGACTGGCTGCAGCAGCGTCTTGGGCGTCTTGAGCAGCGGGACACCGCAATGTTACATCGTTTGCTGCACGATATTGAAAAAAAATTGGCCGAGTAAAATGCTGCCATAAGTTTTTACTATGGCGGATAAGTCTGTTGCAAAGGGTTGCATCTGGGGGAATCGGATGAAAATAAATCTGCCTGCAGCGGGACGTGAGAGTCTTCTGAAATGTGATCAAATTAAAAATCCATTGACTTAAGGGTCCCGATCCTTTAACCCTAAAAGAATACAGCACAGACAGATAATAATGACAGAGTACACAACATCCATGAAACGCATCAGCATCACCACCATTACCACAACCATCATCATTACCACAGGTAACGATGCGGGCTGACGCGTACAGGAAAAACAGAAAAAAGCCCGCACCTGAACAGTGCGGGCTTTTTTTTCGGCTAAAGGAAACGAGGTAGAACCATGCGAGTGTTGAAGTTCGGCGGTACATCAGTGGCAAATGCAGAACGTTTTCTGCGTGTTGCCGATATCCTGGAGAGCAACGCCAGGCAGGGGCAGGTTGCGACCGTGCTCTCTGCCCCGGCAAAAATCACGAACCATCTGGTGGCAATGATTGAAAAGACCATCGGTGGCCAGGATGCACTCCCGAACATCAGCGATGCCGAGCGGATCTTCGCTGAGCTGCTGCAGGGGCTGGCTGAGGCACAACCGGGCTTCCCGCTGGCACAGCTTAAGTCTTTTGTGGAGCAGGAATTCGCGCAAATTAAGCATGTGCTGCACGGTATTAGCCTGCTGGGACAGTGCCCGGACAGCATTAACGCGGCGCTGATCTGCCGCGGTGAAAAACTGTCGATTGCCATCATGGCCGGCCTGCTGGAAGCGCGTGGCCACAACGTGACCGTGATCGATCCGGTTGAAAAACTGCTGGCGGTGGGCCACTACCTCGAATCCACCGTTGATATTGCCGAATCAACCCGCCGTATCGCCGCCAGCAAAATTCCGTCTGACCATATGATCCTGATGGCCGGTTTCACCGCCGGGAACGAGAAGGGCGAGCTGGTGGTGCTGGGCCGTAACGGCTCTGACTACTCCGCCGCCGTACTGGCCGCCTGTTTACGCGCGGACTGTTGTGAAATCTGGACTGACGTCGACGGCGTGTACACCTGCGACCCGCGCCAGGTACCGGACGCCAGGTTGCTGAAGTCGATGTCGTACCAGGAGGCGATGGAGCTCTCCTATTTCGGCGCTAAAGTCCTTCACCCGCGTACCATTTCCCCGATTGCCCAGTTCCAGATCCCATGCCTGATTAAAAACACCGGTAACCCGCAAGCGCCGGGTACACTGATTGGCGCCAGCACCGATGAAGACGGTCTGCCGGTGAAAGGTATCTCTAACCTGAACAACATGGCGATGTTCAGCGTCTCCGGTCCGGGGATGAAAGGGATGGTCGGCATGGCCGCCCGCGTGTTTGCGGCCATGTCCCGCAACGGTATCTCTGTGGTGCTGATCACCCAGTCCTCTTCCGAATACAGCATCAGCTTCTGCGTGCCGCAGGCTGACTGCCTGCGCGCCCGCCGCGCGCTGGAGGAAGAGTTCTATCTGGAGCTGAAAGAAGAGCTGCTGGAGCCGCTCGCGATTCAGGAGCGTCTGGCGATCATCTCCGTGGTGGGCGACGGCATGCGCACCCTGCGCGGTATCTCTGCCAAATTCTTTGCCGCGCTGGCGCGGGCTAATATCAATATCGTGGCGATCGCCCAGGGCTCGTCAGAGCGCTCTATTTCCGTGGTGGTGGATAACGACGATGCCACCACCGGCGTTCGCGTGGTTCACCAGATGCTGTTCAACACCGATCAGGTCATTGAGCTGTTCCTGATCGGCGTCGGAGGCGTGGGCGGTGCACTGCTGGAGCAGGTGAAGCGTCAGCAGGCGTGGCTGAAGAAGAAGCATATCGATCTGCGCGTCTGCGGGATTGCCAACTCAAAAGCGCTGCTGACCAACGTTCACGGTCTGAATCTGGAAAACTGGCAGGCCGAGATGAAGGAGGCAAAAGAGCCGTTCAACCTGGGCCGCCTGATCCGTCTGGTAAAAGAGTATCACCTGCTTAACCCGGTGATTGTTGACTGTACGTCAAACCAGGCCGTTGCCGATCAGTACGCGGACTTCCTGCGTGAAGGTTTCCACGTGGTCACGCCGAACAAAAAGGCCAACACCTCGTCGATGGATTACTACCACCAGCTGCGTCTGGCGGCGAGCAAGTCGCGCCGCAAGTTCCTCTACGACACCAACGTCGGGGCAGGCCTGCCGGTGATTGAGAACCTGCAGAACCTGCTGAACGCGGGTGACGAGCTGCAGCGATTCTCCGGCATTCTCTCCGGCTCGCTGTCGTTTATCTTCGGCAAACTGGACGAAGGCATGAGCCTGTCGGAAGCGACCCGCGCCGCCCGTGAGCTGGGCTACACCGAGCCGGATCCGCGCGACGATCTTTCCGGTATGGACGTGGCGCGCAAGCTGCTGATCCTGGCGCGTGAAACGGGCCGCGAGCTTGAGCTTGCTGATATCGTGATTGAACCGGTACTGCCGGTAGAATTTGACAGCAGCGGTGATGTCGGCACCTTTATGGCCAGGCTGCCGCAGCTTGACGACGTTTTTGCCGCCCGCGTTGCGAAAGCCCGTGATGAAGGTAAGGTATTGCGCTATGTTGGCAACATTGAAGAAGATGGCGTGTGTCGGGTGAAAATTGCCGAAGTTGACGGCAACGATCCGCTGTACAAAGTCAAAAACGGCGAAAACGCCCTCGCGTTTTACAGCCACTATTATCAGCCATTGCCGCTGGTGCTTCGCGGTTATGGCGCAGGGAACGATGTTACAGCGGCGGGTGTGTTTGCCGATCTGCTGCGTACCCTGTCATGGAAGTTAGGAGTTTAACATGGTCAAAGTTTATGCCCCGGCTTCCAGCGCCAATATGAGCGTCGGATTTGATGTGCTGGGTGCGGCGGTTACGCCGGTAGACGGTTCGCTGTTGGGCGACACGGTGACGGTTGAAGCGGCAGAAAGCTTCAGCCTGAATAACGTAGGGCGTTTTGCCAGCAAGCTGCCGTCGGAGCCACGCGAGAATATCGTCTATCAGTGCTGGGAGCGCTTCTGTCAGGAGATCGGTAAAAACGTGCCGGTCGCCATGACGCTGGAAAAAAGTATGCCGATTGGCTCCGGGCTGGGCTCCAGCGCCTGTTCCGTGGTGGCTGCCCTGGTGGCGATGAACGAGCACTGCGGTAAGCCCCTCAACAATAGCCGTCTGTTGGGGCTAATGGGCGAGCTGGAAGGCCGTATCTCCGGCAGCATTCACTATGACAACGTTGCACCGTGCTTCCTCGGCGGCATGCAGCTGATGATCGAAGAAAATGGCATCATTAGTCAGCAGGTGCCAGGGTTTGATGAGTGGCTGTGGGTGCTGGCCTATCCGGGCATCAAAGTGTCTACGGCCGAAGCGCGTGCGATCCTGCCCGCGCAGTATCGTCGTCAGGATTGTATCGCCCACGGGCGTCATCTGGCGGGCTTTATCCACGCCTGCTACACCCGTCAGCCACAGCTGGCGGCGAAACTGATGAAAGACGTTATTGCCGAGCCGTATCGCACAAAGCTGCTGCCTGGCTTTAACGAGGCGCGACAGGCATCAATGGATATTGGCGCGCAGGCATGCGGCATCTCCGGCTCCGGCCCGACGCTGTTTGCCTTATGCGATAAGCCAGACACTGCGCAGCGCGTGGCGGACTGGCTCTCTAAACACTACCTGCAAAATCAGGAAGGCTTTGTTCATATTTGCCGTCTGGACACGGCTGGCGCACGAGTACTGGGATAATTAATGAAACTCTACAATCTTAAAGATCATAACGAACAGGTCAGCTTCGCGCAGGCTGTAACGCAGGGACTGGGCAAAAATCAGGGGCTGTTCTTTCCGCATGACCTGCCGGAATTTCAGCTGACCGAGATTGATGAACTGCTGAAGCTGGACTTTGTCACCCGCAGCACCAAAATTCTGTCGGCGTTTATCGGCGACGAAATTCCGCAGGAGCTGCTGGAAGAACGCGTGCGTACGGCGTTCGCGTTCCCGGCACCGGTTCAGCAGGTTGAGCCTGACGTCGGTTGCCTGGAGCTGTTCCACGGCCCAACCCTGGCGTTTAAAGACTTCGGCGGCCGCTTTATGGCGCAGATGCTGACCCACATCAGCGGCGACAAACCGGTAACCATCCTGACGGCAACTTCCGGCGATACCGGCGCGGCGGTCGCCCATGCCTTCTACGGCCTGAAAAACGTCCGCGTGGTGATCCTCTATCCGAAAGGCAAAATCAGTCCGCTGCAGGAAAAACTGTTCTGTACCCTCGGCGGCAACATTGAAACCGTGGCGATCGACGGTGACTTCGATGCCTGCCAGGCGCTGGTTAAGCAGGCCTTCGACGACGAAGAGCTGAAGGTGGCGCTGGGTCTGAACTCCGCCAACTCCATCAACATCAGCCGTCTGCTGGCGCAGATCTGCTACTACTTCGAAGCGGTGGCGCAACTGCCGCAGGAAGCCCGCAACCAGCTGGTGATTTCTGTGCCGAGCGGTAACTTCGGCGATCTGACGGCAGGTCTGCTGGCGAAATCACTGGGGCTGCCGGTGAAACGCTTTATCGCCGCCACCAATGCCAATGATACCGTGCCGCGCTTCCTGAAAGACGGCAAATGGGCACCAAACGCGACGCAGGCGACGCTCTCCAACGCGATGGATGTTTCCCAGCCGAACAACTGGCCGCGCGTGGAAGAGCTGTTCCGCCGTAAGATCTGGCGTCTGGGTGACCTGGGCTACGCGGCGGTGACGGATGACACGACTAAATCCACCATGCGTGAGTTAAAAGCGGTCGGATACACTTCTGAACCGCACGCGGCGATTGCTTACCGTGCGCTACGCGACCAGCTGAATCCGGGTGAATATGGCCTGTTCCTGGGCACCGCGCATCCGGCTAAGTTCAAAGAGAGCGTGGAAGCGATCCTCGGCGAAACGCTGCCGCTGCCGAAAGAGCTGGCCGAGCGTGCTGACCTGCCGCTGCTGTCCCATGAGCTGCCGGCGGATTTTGCCGCGCTGCGTAAGCTGATGATGGCTCGCGCGTGATTTTTGTCGGGTGGCGGCTACGCCTTACCCGACCTACAACAGCTCATAACGTAGGCCGGGTAAGCGCAGCGCCACCCGGCTTTTTTGTGAAGAAATTAAGGAGAAAAATAGCAGGGAAAAAGCAGAAATTCCCAATAAATGCGGTCACTTAGCGTTTAGGATTGCAGAGAATAACATCCCCCGTTCCCCTCGCGTAATCTCCTTACATCGGCCCATGTCGGGCATAGAGAATAAGGAGTCACCGATGTCAAAACTGAAACCTGCGCTGATTGCGCTTTCACTGATGCTGGTCGCTCCCATGGCGGTACAGGCATCCGAAATTACTCTGGTTCCGGCGGTCAAACTGCAGATTGGCGATCGGGATAATAACGGCCACTACTGGGATGGCGGTCGCTGGCGCGATCATGACTGGTGGAAGGCGCATTATGACTGGCGCGATAACCACTGGCGTCCCCACGATGAACATCGCGAGCGTGACCACCATCATGACGATCGTCGCCATGACGATCATCGTCCGGGCCCGGACTGGAAACACCCTTAATGCAGAACCCCGCCAGCTGGCGGGGTTCTGTTTTACTGCTCGTGGCGCTTAAACACCAGTTCACCTTTCCCTGATGAGGCCTCATCAAAGAAATAGCCTTCGCTATTGAAGGCGGTTAGCTGCTCCGGCTTCGTCAGGCGGTTCTGGATAATGTAACGGCTCATCAGGCCGCGCGCTTTCTTGGCGTAGAAGCTGATCACTTTGAACTTACCGTTCTTCTCGTCGAGGAATACCGGCTTGATGATTTCCGCATCCAGTTTTTTCGGTTTCACTGACTTGTAGTATTCATCCGACGCCAGGTTAATCACCACGTTATCGCCCTGAGCGCGCAGCGCCGCATTCAGCTTGTCGGTGATGATATCGCCCCAGAAATGGTACAGGTCTTTGCCTTTGGCATTTTCCAGGCGAATGCCCATCTCCAGACGGTACGGTTGCATCAAATCCAGCGGACGCAGTACGCCATACAGACCCGACAGCATGCGCAGATGCTGCTGGGCAAAATCGAAATCAGCTTCGCTAAAATCTTCCGCCTGCAGGCCGGTATAGACATCGCCTTTAAATGCCAGAATGGCCTGGCGGGCGTTAGCGGGGGTGAAATCCGGGTGCCACTCGTGAAAACGGGTTGCGTTAAGATCTGCCAGCTTGTCGCTGATGCTCATCAGCGAGGCGATTTGCGGCGCGGAGAGCTTGCGCGCTTCGTGAATCAGCTGTTGGGAATAGTCCAGCAATTCAGGCTGGGTATAGCGCTCAGTGGCGAGCGGGCTCTGGTAGTCGAGCGTTTTTGCAGGTGAAATCAGAATCAGCATATCCAGTCCTTGCAGGAAATTTAGAGCGACTTTAGCAAAAAATCGCCCTGAATTGATCGATAGCTGTTATTGCCGCGGCAAATCATCCCACGTGCCGGGGGCAAGTTGCGCTTTGATATCCGGATAACGCGCGGGATCAAAGACCGGTGGCACACCCAATTTACGCTGACGAAGGTAGTCTTTCGCAATCAGGGTCACTACGGGCGAGAGCAGCAGGATCGCCGTGAGGTTAGTGATCGCCATCAGCGCCATGATGATATCAGCCAGTTGCCAGACCAGCGGCATGCTGAGCAGGGAGCCTGCTACCACCATCAGTATCACGCCCAGGCGAAGCGTGCCGATGGCGGCGCGGGAGTCAAACTTCAGGAAAATAAGGTTGTTTTCGGCGTAGAGGTAATTTACCACGATCGAACTGAAGGCAAACAGCAGCAGAATGAGCGAGACAAACCCCGCTCCCCAGCCGCCGGTGAGGTTCACAAGCGCCTGCTGGAGAAGCTGTATTCCGGCCGTTCCCGACGAATGTGAGACAGGGCCTGCCAGCAGCAAAATCATGGCGCTGGCGGAACAGATAATGATGGTATCGGTAAAGACGCCAATCATCTGCACAATGCCTTGTGCGGCCGGGTGCGGCGGCCACGAAGCCGCGGCTGCGGCTGCATTGGGTGTTGACCCCATACCGGCTTCATTGGAAAACATGCCGCGCTGAAAACCCGCCATCAGCGCCTGACTGAAGGTGTAGCCCAGCGCGCCGGATGCGACCTCACGCCAGCCAAAGGCGCTTTTAACGATGGTCATTATGACGCCCGGCACCTGATCGAGATGCAGTGCCGCGACGAGCAGGCTCGCGGCGATCCAGATCAGCGCGATGAGAGGAACCAGCCATTGCATCAGGCGGGCGATGCCTTTAAGACCGGCAGAAAGGGTGAGCAGAACGACGAGGGCTAAAACGCTACCGGCGACCCACTCCGGACACGCGAAGGCATAGCGCAGGGCATGGGCGACCGAGTTAGCCTGGACGGTGTTAAAGATAAGACCGTAAGCGAGCAGTAAAAAAAGCGAGAACAGGACGCCCATCCAGCGCATCCCCAGGCCACGCGCCATGTACCAGGCAGGGCCTCCGCGGAACTGACCGTTTTTATCTTTCTCTTTGTAGAGTTGTGCGAGCGCGCTTTCGGCAAAAGCGGTGGCCATACCGAGCAACGCCGTCACCCACATCCAGAACACTGCGCCTGGCCCGCCGGCGCTGATAGCCAGCGCCACCCCCGCCAGATTTCCGCTACCGAGGCGTGCCGCAAGGCTGGTGCAGAGTGCCTGGAACGAGGTTAATCCACCCGGCTGGGGCGTGACGCTGTTTTTCAGACTTCTGCCAAACTTGCGGATATAGCGAAACTGGATAAACCCGCTGCGTAGCGTAAACCATATACCTGCTCCCAGAAGCAGGTAAATCATTATCGAACCCCACAGGACTTCGTTAATAAAGAAAAAGAAATCAGGCATTAACGTCCCTCTTGTTGATGCCAAAGTGAATATGTAAGCGCTACCACTGATTGAGCATGCTGTTGCTTAGCAGGCTGTTAATATTCCGAGTTTATCATACTCTGCCTAAGCGCACTGTCTGCGGTTGCGCTACCCCTCTGTCGTGTTATCATCAGGGCAGACCGGTTACATCCCCCTAACAAGTAAACCTGTCATTTTTCCGCTGCAGGCATGCTGTCGGTAGCGTGAATTATCCAGGGCACGTTAAAAGAGAAACACTATCATGACGGATAAATTGACCTCCCTTCGTCAGTTCACCACTGTCGTAGCTGACACCGGAGATATCGCGGCAATGAAGCTGTACCAGCCGCAGGATGCCACAACTAACCCTTCTCTGATCCTTAACGCCGCACAGATCCCTGAGTATCGCAAACTGATTGACGACGCTGTGACCTGGGCGAAAGCGCAGAGCAACGACCGCGCGCAGCAGGTTGTGGATGCCACTGACAAACTGGCCGTAAACATCGGTCTGGAAATTCTGAAGTTGGTGCCTGGCCGTATCTCTACCGAAGTGGATGCGCGTCTGTCCTACGACACCGAAGCGTCTATCGCGAAAGCAAAACGCCTGATCAAAATGTACAACGATGCGGGCATCAGCAACGATCGTATCCTGATCAAACTGGCTTCGACCTGGCAGGGCATCCGTGCGGCAGAGCAGCTGGAAAAAGACGGTATCAACTGTAACCTGACTCTGCTCTTCTCCTTCGCGCAGGCGCGTGCATGTGCCGAAGCCGGTGTGTACCTGATTTCTCCGTTCGTGGGCCGTATTCTTGACTGGTACAAAGCCAACACCGATAAGAAAGAGTACGCGGCGTCTGAAGATCCAGGCGTGATTTCCGTGACTGAAATCTACGAATACTACAAGCAGCACGGCTATGAGACTGTCGTTATGGGCGCAAGCTTCCGTAACGTCGGCGAAATCATTGAGCTGGCTGGCTGTGACCGCCTGACCATCGCGCCTGCACTGCTGAAAGAGCTGGCTGAAAGCGAAGGTACCCTGGAGCGTAAACTGTCTTACACCGGTGAAGTGAAAGCACGTCCGGAGCGCATCACTGAGTCCGAGTTCCTGTGGCAGCACAACCAGGATCCAATGGCGGTAGACAAACTGGCGGACGGTATCCGTAAGTTTGCTATCGACCAGGAAAAACTGGAAAAAATGATCGGCGACCTGCTGTAATCATTCCGCGTGGCTGGGTTCCCCGGCCACGCGACTTCTTACGTACTCTGTCTGAAATTTTCCTCTGCGTGTATCATTCCCTTTAATCAGTACTTTTGAATGGAATGAATATGAATACCTTACGCATCGGCCTGGTGTCGATTTCTGACCGCGCCTCCAGTGGTGTTTATCAGGATAAAGGCATCCCTGCGCTTGAAGAGTGGCTTGGCAACGCGCTGACCACCCCGTTTGAAATCCAGACCCGCCTGATCCCTGACGAACAGCCAATCATTGAGCAGACGCTTTGTGAGCTGGTGGATGAGATGAGCTGCCACCTCGTGCTGACCACCGGCGGAACCGGTCCTGCGCGTCGTGATGTGACGCCAGACGCGACGCTGGCTATCGCCGATCGTGAAATGCCGGGCTTTGGCGAACAGATGCGGCAGATCAGTCTACACTTTGTCCCGACGGCCATTCTCTCCCGTCAGGTGGGCGTAATCCGCAAACAGGCGTTGATTCTGAACCTGCCTGGCCAGCCGAAGTCGATCAAAGAGACGCTGGAAGGGCTGAAATCGGACGACGGTAACGTCATCGTGCAGGGCATTTTCGCCAGTGTACCGTATTGTATACAGCTGCTTGACGGTCCTTATGTGGAAACCGATGAGAAAGTGGTAGCAGCATTTCGTCCTAAAAGCGCGCGTCGCGAAACAATCTCCTGAAAATAATGATTATGTGACATTAGCTGAAGCGGCGATGGCGTGGTAAAGGTTTTACGGTATAGTAATTTTTTCTTTACGATTGCTGTAAAAATAAATCCACAACTAAAGCTAAAGGGTTCGCTATGTCACATAACACCCGACCTCTGAATCGACAGGACTATAAAACCCTTACGCTCGCGGCCTTAGGCGGCGCGCTGGAGTTTTACGATTTTATCATCTTCGTCTTCTTCGCCGCCGTGGTGGGGGAACTCTTCTTCCCGGCGGATATCCCCGAGTGGCTGCGTCAGGTACAAACCTTCGGCATTTTTGCTGCCGGGTACCTGGCGCGTCCGCTGGGCGGCATTATCATGGCCCACTTTGGCGATCTGGTTGGCCGTAAAAAGATGTTTACCCTCAGCATTCTGCTGATGGCGGTACCCACGCTGGCCATTGGTCTGTTGCCCACCTATGCCTCGATGGGCATACTCGCGCCATTGCTGCTGTTACTGATGCGCGTGCTGCAGGGGGCAGCCATTGGTGGTGAGGTTCCGGGAGCCTGGGTGTTTGTGGCGGAGCATGTTCCGGCGCGGCGGATGGGTATCGCCTGTGGAACCTTAACGGCGGGTCTGACCGTCGGGATCTTGCTGGGGTCGGTGGTCGCGACCATTGTAAACACCAGCATGACGCAGCAGGCCGTTCACGACTGGGGCTGGCGTGTGCCGTTCCTGCTGGGTGGGGCGTTTGGTCTGGTGGCGATGTATCTGCGTCGCTGGCTGCAGGAAACGCCAATATTCCTCGAGATGCAGCAGCGTAAGGCGCTGGCGCAGGAGCTGCCGGTGAAAGCCGTCGTGGTACGCCATAAAAAAGCGGTGGTGGTGTCGATGCTGCTCACCTGGCTGCTTTCAGCAGGGATTGTGGTGGTGATATTAATGTCGCCGGTCTGGCTGCAGAAACAGTATGGTTTCGCGCCAGCCGTGACGTTACAGGCGAACAGTATCGCAACCATTATGCTCTGTTTTGGCTGTCTGGCCGCCGGGCTGGCGGCGGATCGTTTCGGTGCCAGCATCACCTTTATCGTCGGTAGCCTGTTACTGGCCGCCTCCAGCTGGGCGTTTTACCACCTTGCAGGCAGTCATCCTGAACAGCTGTTCCTGCTGTACGGCGTGGTCGGGCTGTGTGTGGGCGTTGTCGGCGCGGTGCCCTATGTGATGGTGCGTGCGTTCCCGCCAGAGGTTCGCTTCACCGGGATCTCATTTTCTTACAACGTGTCGTATGCCATTTTTGGCGGACTGACGCCGATTGCGGTTACCGTGCTGATGGGCGTGTCACCGATGGCGCCCGCCTGGTATGTTCTTGCACTTTCGGTGATGGGACTGGTACTGGGGATGTGGCTTCGTCAGGCGTGGGGATGTCGTGCCCGCGAGGCGGGCACGACAGAAGGATCAGTGTTTTTCACCAATCGGTAAAACGGTGCGATCAAACTGTTCGTTCAGCACTTCACCCATTGCCAGGTAGATAGCGCTTGCGCCGCAAACCAGACCAATCCAGCCGGCAACGTGAACGATGCCTTCGTTATCCACCAGGTGGCCAATCGCCAGCAGGGCGAACAGCACGGTCAGGCTCAGGAAAACGAACTGCAGCATGCGGTTGCCTTTCAGAGTACCGAAGAACATAAACAGGGTGAAAACGCCCCACAGGCCCAGGTAGACGCCCAGGAAGTGGGCGTTTGCCGCCTCTGCCATACCCATTTTAGGCAGCAGCAGAATGGCGACCAGGGTCAGCCAGAACGAACCGTAAGAGGTGAAGGCGGTTAAGCCGAAGGTGTTACCTTTCTTATATTCCAGCAGGCCCGCGAAGATTTGCGCGATACCGCCGTAAAAAATGCCCATCGCCAGGATGATGCCATCCATCGGGAACATCCCGATATTGTGCAGGTTCAGCAGAATAGTGGTCATGCCAAAACCCATCAGGCCCAGCGGAGCCGGATTAGCCAACTTAGTGTTGCCCATAAGTCCTCAAAAAAATCATCATTAAAATGGTGAAATGGTTAAACCCGCGTCAGTTCTCCCTGACGGGGCGCGGCATCATAATGGGCGCAATCGATGGCGTCTATGATCTCATCAGGGTGAAATTAAAATTTTTTTTATCATTCCCCCTTGATGGATGTCTCAGCGACCCCATCTTGTAGTCAACCGCAGTGTGTGGACCTGAAAAAAACCAAATCTGGGCAGTTGAAAAAGCACGATCTGCCCTTATTACAGGTACACAACCACATGTTGACTGAATTTTTAGTGGAGACGTTTAGATGGGTAAAATTATTGGTATCGACCTGGGTACGACCAACTCTTGTGTAGCGATTATGGATGGCACTACTGCACGTGTGCTGGAGAACGCCGAGGGCGATCGCACCACGCCTTCTATCATTGCTTATACCCAGGATGGTGAAACTCTGGTTGGTCAGCCGGCTAAACGTCAGGCAGTGACAAACCCGCAAAACACCCTGTTTGCGATTAAACGCCTGATCGGCCGCCGCTTCCAGGACGAAGAAGTTCAGCGTGACGTTTCTATCATGCCTTACAAAATCATCGCGGCAGACAATGGCGATGCGTGGCTTGATGTGAAAGGCACCAAAACTGCACCACCGCAGATCTCTGCTGAAGTGCTGAAAAAAATGAAGAAAACGGCTGAAGATTACTTGGGTGAGCCGGTAACCGAAGCTGTTATCACCGTACCTGCTTACTTCAACGATGCTCAGCGTCAGGCAACCAAAGATGCTGGCCGTATCGCAGGTCTGGAAGTCAAACGTATCATCAACGAACCTACCGCGGCTGCACTGGCTTACGGTCTGGATAAAGAAGTCGGCAACCGTACTATCGCGGTTTACGACCTGGGTGGTGGTACCTTCGATATCTCTATTATCGAAATCGACGACGTTGACGGCGAAAAAACCTTCGAAGTTCTGGCAACCAACGGTGATACTCACCTGGGTGGTGAAGACTTCGATACCCGTCTGATCAACTACCTCGTTGACGAGTTTAAGAAAGATCAGGGCATTGACCTGCGTAATGACCCGCTGGCTATGCAGCGCCTGAAAGAAGCCGCTGAGAAAGCGAAGATCGAACTGTCTTCCGCTCAGCAGACCGACGTGAACCTGCCGTACATCACTGCAGACGCGACCGGTCCTAAACACATGAACATCAAAGTGACCCGTGCGAAACTGGAAAGCCTGGTAGAAGACCTGGTGAACCGTTCTATCGAGCCGCTGAAAGTAGCGCTGCAGGACGCTGGCCTGTCCGTGTCTGACATCAACGACGTTATCCTCGTTGGCGGCCAGACCCGTATGCCAATGGTTCAGAAGAAAGTGGCGGAGTTCTTTGGTAAAGAGCCACGTAAAGACGTTAACCCGGACGAAGCGGTTGCTATCGGTGCTGCGGTTCAGGGTGGCGTACTGACCGGTGAAGTGAAAGATGTACTGCTGCTGGACGTTACCCCGCTGTCTCTGGGTATCGAAACCATGGGCGGTGTGATGACTGCGCTCATCAACAAAAACACCACTATCCCAACCAAGCACAGCCAGGTATTCTCTACCGCCGAAGACAACCAGTCTGCGGTAACCATCCATGTGCTGCAGGGTGAACGTAAGCGCGCATCTGATAACAAATCTCTGGGTCAGTTCAACCTGGACGGTATCAACCCGGCGCCGCGCGGTATGCCTCAGATCGAAGTCACCTTCGACATCGATGCTGACGGTATTCTGCACGTGTCTGCGAAAGACAAAAACAGCGGTAAAGAGCAGAAGATCACCATCAAGGCCTCTTCCGGTCTGAACGAGGAAGAGATCCAGAAAATGGTTCGTGAAGCGGAAGCTAACGCGGAATCTGACCGTAAGTTCGAAGAGCTGGTTCAGACCCGTAACCAGGGCGACCATCTGCTGCACAGCACCCGTAAGCAGGTTGAAGAAGCAGGCGATAAACTGCCAGCGGAAGACAAAACGGCTATCGACGCTGCACTGAGTGCGCTGGAATCCTCACTGAAAGGTGAAGATAAAGCGGACATCGAAGCGAAGATGCAGGAACTGGCTCAGGCTTCTCAGAAGCTGATGGAAATCGCTCAGCAGCAGCACGCGCAACAGCAGGCAGGTGCTGACGCTTCAGCGAACAACGCGAAAGACGACGACGTTGTCGACGCTGAGTTCGAAGAAGTTAAAGATAAAAAATAATCGCCCTGATGCAGGGTAATTAATCGGCACGGGCGTAGGAGAATTCTCCACGCCCGTGCTCGCATGTTAAGGGGCTTAAAAAAACCAATGGCAAAGCAAGACTATTACGAGATTTTAGGCGTTCCGAAAACTGCGGAAGAGCGTGAAATCAAAAAGGCGTATAAGCGCCTGGCCATGAAATTCCACCCGGACCGTAATCAGGGTGACAAAGAGGCTGAAGCCAAATTTAAAGAGATCAAAGAAGCCTACGAAGTCCTGACCGATGCACAAAAACGTGCAGCCTATGACCAGTACGGTCACGCAGCCTTTGAACAGGGCGGCATGGGCGGCGGTGGATTCGGCGGCGGCGGCTTTGGCGGCGGCGCTGATTTCAGCGATATCTTTGGCGATGTGTTTGGCGACATCTTCGGCGGTGGTCGTGGACGTCAGCGCGCGGCGCGTGGCGCGGACCTGCGCTACAACATGGAGCTGACGCTGGAAGAGGCCGTTCGCGGTGTCACTAAAGAGATCCGTATTCCAACGCTGGAAGAGTGTGACGTCTGCCACGGCAGCGGCGCGAAAGCGGGCACTCAGCCGCAGACCTGTCCAACCTGTCACGGTTCTGGCCAGGTACAGATGCGTCAGGGGTTCTTCGCGGTGCAGCAGGCCTGTCCGCACTGCCATGGTCGCGGTACGCTGATCAAAGATCCCTGCACCAAATGCCATGGTCACGGTCGCGTTGAGAAAACCAAAACCCTGTCCGTTAAAATCCCGGCTGGGGTCGATACGGGCGACCGCATCCGTCTGGCTGGCGAAGGCGAAGCTGGCGAACACGGCGCACCGGCGGGCGATCTGTACGTTCAGGTGCAGGTCAAGCAGCACGCTATCTTCGAGCGCGAAGGCAATAACCTGTACTGTGAAGTGCCGATCAACTTCGCGATGGCTGCTCTCGGTGGCGAAATTGAAGTCCCGACGCTGGATGGCCGCGTGAACCTGAAAATTCCTGGCGAAACCCAGACCGGTAAGCTGTTCCGCATGCGCGGTAAAGGCGTTAAATCCGTTCGCGGGGGCGCACAGGGTGACCTGCTGTGCCGCGTCGTTGTGGAAACACCGGTTGGCCTGAACGATAAGCAGAAACAGCTGCTGAAAGAGTTGCAGGAGAGCTTTGGTGGCCCGACGGGTGAGAAAAACAGCCCACGCTCCAAAAGCTTCTTCGATGGCGTCAAAAAATTCTTCGATGATTTGACCCGCTAATCTGTTTGTCGCAGGTATTCGCAAAAGCCCGGAAGAGATTCCGGGCTTTTTTGTTTATCGGTATTGTTCGGTTAAACTGAATCAATACTCAATATTAATCTGTTTTTGCCGAGCTATAGGGCTTGGTATTATGGTTTTATCGAGGTATTGCCGTATAAGAGAGAATTAAAGTGAAATTACTACACCGTTTTTTTAGTAGCGAAGCATCCGGGGGCGTGATCCTGATTTTGGCTGCCGCGGCCGCGATGGTGCTGGCAAACGTCGGATTTACCCGCGATCTGTATCATGCTTTTCTGGAAACGCCCGTCGAGCTGAAGGTTGGGGCGCTGGAAATCCACAAGAATATGCTGCTGTGGATCAACGATGCGCTCATGGCGGTGTTCTTCCTGCTTGTCGGGCTTGAGGTTAAGCGGGAGCTGGTACTGGGTTCGCTTGCCAGTCGCCAGCGAGCGGCGTTCCCGGTCATTGCCGCGCTCGGTGGGATGGTGGTTCCGGCGCTGCTCTTCCTCGCGTTTACCTGGCAGGATCCGGTTGCACGTCACGGCTGGGCGATCCCGGCGGCAACGGATATCGCCTTTGCACTCGGGGTGCTGGCCTTACTGGGAAGCCGCGTTCCGGTTGCCCTGAAAATCTTCCTGATGGCGCTGGCGATCATCGACGACCTGGGCGCAATTGTGATTATCGCGCTGTTTTACACAAGCGATCTGTCGATTCTGTCTTTGAGCGTGGCTGCAGGGGCGATTGCGGTTCTGGCGCTGCTGAACATCTTGAATGTTCGTCGCATCGGTATCTATATCCTCGTGGGGATGGTGCTGTGGACTGCGGTTCTGAAATCGGGCGTGCATGCCACGCTGGCAGGAGTGATCGTCGGCTTCTTCGTGCCGCTTAAACCGCAGGAGGGTAAATCACCTGCGAAGCAGCTGGAGCATGTGCTGCACCCCTGGGTCGCCTTTATGATCCTGCCTCTGTTTGCATTTGCTAACGCGGGAGTGTCCCTTGGCGGCGTGACGCTGGACGGGCTGACCTCCGTGCTGCCGCTGGGTATCATCGCCGGGTTGTTTATCGGCAAGCCGCTGGGCATTAGCCTGTTCTGCTGGCTGGCGACGAAGCTTAAGCTGGCATCATTGCCGCACGGCACCACGTTTACGCAGATCATGGCCGTCGGCGTGCTGTGCGGGATAGGCTTTACGATGTCGATTTTTATCTCGACGCTGGCGTTTGGTGCGCATGCACCTGAGCTTATCGTCTGGGCGAAACTCGGCATTCTCATCGGGTCATTACTGGCCGCGGTGATTGGTTACACCTTGTTGAAGGTGAAGTTGTCCGGACAGGCCGTCCAGGCATAACGGAAAACCGGGAGGAGGGTAACCTTCTCCCGACAGGCACTCAGGGAGAGAAGACGCGATGTCTCATTTGAATTACAACCATCTTTACTACTTCTGGCATGTCTATAAACAGGGCTCGGTGGTCGGGGCGGCAGAGGCGCTTTACCTGACGCCGCAAACCATCACCGGGCAGATCAAGGCGCTGGAAGAACGTCTGCAGGGTAAGCTGTTCAAGCGTAAGGGACGCGGAATTGAACCCAGCGAGCTGGGTGAGCTGGTTTTCCGCTACGCGGACAAAATGTTCACCCTGAGCCAGGAGATGCTGGATATCGTCAACTACCGCAAAGAGTCGAACCTGCTCTTTGATGTTGGCGTGGCGGACGCGCTGTCAAAACGACTGGTGAGCGGCGTGCTGGATGCGGCTGTGGTCGAAGATGAGCAAATCCATCTGCGCTGTTTTGAATCCACCCACGAGATGCTGCTGGAACAGCTGAGCCAGCACAAGCTGGACATGATCATCTCGGATTGTCCGATCGACTCCACGCAGCAGGAAGGGCTGTTTTCGGTGAAGATTGGTGAATGCGGCGTGAGCTTCTGGTGTATTAACCCGCCGCCGGAAAAACCCTTCCCGGCCTGCCTGGAAGAGCGTCGCTTGCTGGTGCCAGGAAGACGTTCCATGCTGGGACGCAAGTTGCTGAACTGGTTTAACTCTCAGGGGCTGAATGTCGAAATCCTCGGTGAGTTCGACGATGCGGCGCTGATGAAAGCCTTTGGCGAAGCGCACAATGCGATCTTCGTTGCACCGACGCTCTATGCGCACGATCTCTATTCAGATAGCAAGATTATGGAGATTGGTCGGGTCGATAACGTAATGGAAGAGTATCACGCGATTTTTGCCGAAAGGATGATTCAGCACCCGGCGGTGCAGCGTATCTGTAACCGCGACTACTCGGCGCTGTTTACGCCACCGGCAATCTGAAGGCATAAAAAAACCCGCGTTAAGCGGGTTCTTTAAACAAGCAACAACAAGCGGCAATTAAGCCAGTTTGTTGATCTGCGCGGTCAGGTTTGCTTTATGACGCGCTGCTTTGTTTTTGTGGATCAGACCTTTAGCAGCCTGACGATCCACGATTGGTTGCATTTCGTTAAATGCGTTCTGCGCTGCAGCTTTGTCGCCAGCTTCGATTGCTGCGTATACTTTCTTGATGAAAGTACGCATCATAGAGCGACGGCTTGCGTTGTGCTTACGAGCCTTTTCAGACTGAACGGCACGTTTCTTAGCTGATTTGATATTAGCCAAGTCCAACTCCCAAATATGATCTATGTGGACAATTCAAAGGCCGAGGAATATGCCCTCTTTGCCTTCTTTTGTCAATGGATTTGTGCAAATAAGCGCCGTTAATTAGCGACGCTACGTTACGTAGTGATGGCGCAGGATTCTACCAGCTTGTCTTCTCTGAATACAGCCTTTCGGCATAAAAATCGCAGTTCAGGAGCAGATTTTTTCGCTGTGAAAGGTCAGCCTGATGAAATCATTACGGCTTTCTGTTTTGCGCGAACAATCGCCGGTTAACCTTGACCGCTGTACAAGGTATACTTTGGCGATTTTCACTGTTTTGAGCCAGACATGAAGCTGATACGCGGCATACATAATCTCAGCAGAGCACCGCACGGGTGCGTGCTGACCATTGGTAATTTCGACGGCGTGCATCGTGGTCATCAGGCGCTGTTGCAGGGATTGCGTAAAGAAGGGGAGGCCCGTGGCCTGCCCGTGGTAGTGATGATTTTCGAACCACAGCCGCTGGAGCTGTTTGCGGGCGATAAATCTCCCGCCCGTCTCACTCGCCTGCGCGAGAAGTTGCGCTATCTGGCCGAGTCCGGCGTGGACTACGTTTTGTGCGTACGTTTCGATCGTCGCTTTGCCGCGCTGACAGCACAAAATTTCGTCAGCGACCTGCTGGTTGAACGTCTTGGCGTGCAGTTTCTGGCCGTGGGGGATGATTTCCGCTTTGGCGCTGGTCGTCAGGGCGATTTCTTGCTATTACAGAAGGCTGGTCTGGAGTACGGTTTTGACGTCACCAGTGCGATGACCTTCTGTGAAGGCGGCGTTCGCGTCAGCAGCACGGCGGTACGTCAGGCGCTGGCCGATGATGAACTGGGGACGGCAGAAACCCTGCTTGGGCATCCGTTCACTATCTCCGGTCGCGTCGTCCATGGCGATGCGCTCGGACGCACCATTGGTTTCCCGACGGCGAATATACCGCTACGCCGTCAGGTTTCCCCGGTCAAAGGGGTCTATGCGGTGGAAGTGGCGGGACTGGGCGATAAGCCGTTTTACGGTGTTGCCAACATTGGCACGCGTCCGACCGTCGCCGGTGTGCGTCAACAGCTGGAAGTGCACCTGCTGGACGTTGTAATGGACCTTTATGGTCGCCATATAGATGTGATACTGCGTAAAAAAATACGCAACGAGCAGCGATTTGGTTCGCTGGATGAACTCAAAGCGCAAATTGCGCGAGATGAATTGACGGCCCGCGAGTTTTTTGGGCTTTAGAACCGGCTTAACTGCCTACGTGATAAATACGGAACCGAGAATCTGATGAGTGACTATAAATCAACCCTGAATTTGCCGGAAACAGGGTTCCCGATGCGCGGCGATCTCGCCAAGCGTGAACCGGGAATGCTGGCGCGTTGGACTGATGATGACCTGTACGGCATCATTCGTGCAGCCAAAAAAGGCAAAAAAACCTTCATTCTGCATGATGGCCCTCCCTATGCGAATGGCAGCATTCATATTGGTCACTCGGTTAACAAGATTCTGAAAGACATTATCGTGAAGTCGAAAGGCCTCGCGGGATATGACTCGCCATACGTTCCGGGCTGGGACTGCCACGGTCTGCCAATCGAACTGAAAGTGGAGCAGGAATTCGGTAAGCCAGGTGAGAAATTCACCGCCGCTGAGTTCCGTGCGAAATGCCGCGAATACGCCGCTACGCAGGTTGAAGGTCAGCGCGCGGATTTCATCCGTCTGGGCGTGCTGGGCGACTGGTCGCACCCGTACCTGACCATGGACTTCAAAACCGAAGCCAACATCATCCGTGCGCTGGGCAAAATCATCGGTAATGGCCACCTGCACAAAGGCGCTAAGCCTGTACACTGGTGTGTGGATTGCCGTTCTGCGCTGGCAGAAGCGGAAGTGGAGTATTACGACAAAACCTCTCCGTCTATCGATGTGGCGTTCCACGCCGTTGATCAGGATGCGGTGAAAGCCAAATTTGGCGTCTCCTCCGTTAATGGCCCGATTTCACTGGTGATCTGGACCACTACCCCGTGGACCCTGCCAGCAAACCGTGCGATCTCCCTGTCCGGTGAGTTCGACTACGCGCTGGTGCAGGTTGACGGTCAGGCGGTTATCCTGGCAAAAGATCTGGTCGAGAGCGTGCTGAAACGCGCGAATATCACCGACTACACCGTGCTGGGCACCGTGAAAGGCGACGCGCTTGAGCTGATGCGCTTTAAACACCCGTTCCTGGACTTTGATGTGCCAGCGATCCTGGGCGACCACGTCACGCTGGAAGCCGGTACCGGTGCGGTCCATACCGCCGGTGGCCACGGTCCTGACGACTACAACATCAGCCTGAAGTACGGTCTGGAAATCGCTAACCCGGTGGGGCCGGACGGTTCTTACCTGCCTGGCACTTACCCGGCGCTGGACGGTATCAACGTCTTTAAAGCTAACGACATTATCGTTGATATGCTGCGCACCAGCGGCGCACTGCTGCACGTTGAGAAAATGCAGCACAGCTATCCGTGCTGCTGGCGTCACAAGACGCCGATCATCTTCCGTGCGACCCCACAATGGTTCATCAGCATGGATCAGAAAGGCCTGCGCGCGCAGTCTCTGAAAGAGATCAAAGGCGTGCAGTGGATCCCAGACTGGGGCCAGGCGCGTATCGAATCTATGGTTGCTAACCGCCCTGACTGGTGTATCTCCCGTCAGCGTACCTGGGGTGTGCCGATGTCGCTGTTCGTGCATAAAGAGACGCAGGAACTGCATCCGAACACCCTGGAACTGATGGAAGAAGTGGCGAAGCGCGTCGAAGTTGACGGCATTCAGGCATGGTGGGATCTCGACGCCCGCGACATCCTGGGCGCTGACGCCGACAACTACGAGAAAGTGCCGGATACCCTGGATGTATGGTTCGACTCCGGATCCACTCACTCTTCCGTGGTTGACGTGCGTCCTGAGTTTGCCGGTCACGCCGCCGATATGTATCTGGAAGGTTCTGACCAACACCGCGGCTGGTTCATGTCATCCCTGATGATCTCCACCGCCATGAAAGGAAAAGCGCCTTACCGTCAGGTACTCACCCACGGCTTCACCGTGGATGGTCAGGGCCGTAAGATGTCCAAATCTATCGGCAACACCGTGTCTCCGCAGGATGTGATGAACAAGCTGGGCGCAGACATTCTGCGTCTGTGGGTGGCTTCCACCGACTACACCGGCGAAATGGCGGTGTCTGACGAGATCCTGAAACGTGCCGCCGACAGCTATCGTCGTATCCGTAACACCGCGCGCTTCCTGCTGGCGAACCTGAACGGGTTTGATCCGGCTAAAGACATGGTGAAACCGGAAGAGATGGTGGTGCTGGACCGCTGGGCGGTAGGCTGCGCGAAAGCGGCGCAGGAAGATATCCTGAAAGCCTATGAATCTTACGACTTCCATGAAGTGGTGCAGCGCCTGATGCGCTTCTGCTCCATCGAGATGGGTTCGTTCTACCTCGACATCATCAAAGACCGTCAGTACACCGCGAAAGCGGACAGCGTGGCGCGTCGTAGCTGCCAGACCGCGTTGTTCCACATCGCAGAAGCGCTGGTGCGCTGGATGGCACCGATCATGTCCTTCACCGCGGATGAAATCTGGGGTTATCTGCCAGGCGACCGTGAGAAGTATGTCTTCACCGGCGAGTGGTACGAAGGTCTGTTCGACCTCTCCAGCACCGAAGCGATGAACGATGCCTTCTGGGACGAGCTGCTGAAAGTGCGTGGTGAAGTGAACAAGGTGATTGAGCAAGCGCGTGCTGACAAGAAAGTCGGTGGCTCTCTGGAAGCGGCAGTGACCCTGTACGCCGAACCTGAGCTGGCGGCGAAACTGACGGCGCTGGGCGATGAATTGCGATTTGTCCTGTTGACCTCAGGCGCGCAAGTTGCGGATTATGCCAAAGCTACTGCTGATGCTCAGCAGAGCGAACTGCTCAAGGGACTGAAAGTCGCGCTGAGCAAAGCCGACGGTGAGAAATGCCCGCGTTGCTGGCATTACACTACCGATGTTGGCCAGGTGGCGGAACACGCAGACATCTGCGGACGCTGTGTAAGCAACGTCGCCGGTGACGGCGAAAAACGTAAGTTTGCCTGATGAGTAAAACTCTCTGTTCAACGGGACTGCGCTGGCTATGGCTGGTTGTGGTGGTGCTGATTATTGATCTGGGCAGCAAATTCCTGATCCTCCAGAATTTTGCGCTGGGGGATACGGTTTCGCTGTTCCCGTCGCTTAACCTGCACTACGCACGTAACTATGGTGCGGCGTTTAGTTTCCTTGCTGACAGCGGTGGCTGGCAGCGCTGGTTCTTTGCAGGTATTGCAATCGGTATCTGTGTGGTGCTAACGCTGCTGATGTACCGTTCGAAAGCGACGCAAAAGCTGAACAACATCGCCTACGCGCTGATTATTGGCGGCGCGTTAGGTAACCTGTTTGACCGCCTGTGGCACGGCTTTGTGGTCGATATGATCGACTTCTACGTCGGCGACTGGCACTTCGCGACCTTTAACCTCGCCGACAGCGCAATTTGTATCGGTGCGGCGTTAATCGTGCTGGAAGGTTTCTTACCGAAACCGACCGCGAAAGAGCAGGCGTAACAAAACCAGCCGGGTGACGCGTAGCGATCCCGGCCTACCGAATATGCCGACACTTGTAGGCCGGGTAAGCGAAGC
>NZ_JAIWJZ010000218.1:0-225 GCF_020216105.1 Enterobacter sp. K16B | reverse complement strand
CTATGACATCCACGGCCGTACCGTAGAGAAGGATAACGGCCAGATCCGGCACTACCGGTACGATGGCGAACACCGCCTGGGGCAAGCTGTTGCGGGAGAGCGAGACGCAGGGATCAGGATATTCTCAGAACCTGCGGATGCAGGGGCAATACCAGGACCGTGAGACAGGACTGCACGACAATCTGTTCCGGTATTACGACCCGGACTGCGGACGGTTTACGCAGC
>NZ_JAIWJZ010000217.1:0-221 GCF_020216105.1 Enterobacter sp. K16B | reverse complement strand
ACGTACACGGTTTCAGGTTCTTTTTCACTCCCCTCGCCGGGGTTCTTTTCGCCTTTCCCTCACGGTACTGGTTCACTGTCGGTCAGTCAGGAGTATTTAGCCTTGGAGGATGGTCCCCCCATATTCAGACAGGATACCACGTGTCCCGCCCTACTCTTCGAGTTCACAGCCTGTGCATTTTCGTGTACGGGACTATCACCCTGTACCGTCGGACTTTCCAG
>NZ_JAIWJZ010000032.1:0-16973 GCF_020216105.1 Enterobacter sp. K16B | reverse complement strand
ATGACGCGGGGCCAGCAGGTGCTGAAGAGCAAACCGGTGCAAAGCCCCTCTCCCCTGCCCGCGGGGGCCGTGGCCTCCCGCATACACTGGAAAATCACGACCCATGGGCTGACCCCGCCGGGGTTTCGCATTCGCCTGTGCAGCGCGGCACGCTGCCTGCCGCTCTCCGGTTTTTCCGGCGAGCGCTCCCTGCCTGCCGGGATGCCGGCAGGCGGGCCTTTTCGTTTCGAGTATTATTCCGCGGCGGGCGGGCGTCT
The DNA here is from genome assembly GCF_020216105.1 of Enterobacter sp. K16B. NCBI lineage: Bacteria > Pseudomonadati > Pseudomonadota > Gammaproteobacteria > Enterobacterales > Enterobacteriaceae > Enterobacter > Enterobacter sp. K16B. Next base: position 16,716 of record NZ_JAIWJZ010000032.1, on the reverse strand, counting down.
TGACGCCCCGTTAACGGTGCTGAGTAATCAGGTTACGGTGAGTTACCGGAACCGCGGTTGAGCCCGAGCATGACCGGCGAACCGGTCATGCTTGCGGTACAACTTAGAAATCGACGCGCAGGCCGACACTCCCCACCACCGGCGACTCAACATGCTCGCTCTTCGCGTAGCTCGCATCCAGCCAGACCTCGGTTGACGGAGTCACTTTCACGCTGATACCGCCTGTGAATGTGCCACCCGTTCCGGTGAAGTCGTTGGTAAAGTCATAGGTTTCGTTAATGCGCGTACTGCCGTTTTTGACCAGCTCCTGACGCAGGGCCGCCGTCGCATAAGGCATGACCTGCACCTCACCGGCCTCCAGACGCGTGCTCACGCGCAGACCGGCTTGCGCCTGCAGTGAACGTCCGTCGCCGGTTTCCGCCGTCATCCCGTTGTTCAGTTTGACGTGCTCAGACGGGGTCATCCAGCCGTCGAGCCCGGCAAATGGCGTCAGACGCGTGGCATCGCTCAGGGCGATATGACGACCCGCTTCCAGACCCAGTCCGTATCCCCAGCTGTGCCAGTCGGCACGCGCCGATGCGCCATCGCTCATGCGGGCGCTCAGCTTGTTGGCAAAATGGTTAATCTGCGCGGAGCCGCTGGTGTACCAGCCGTTAGCCGAGTTCAGCGTGGCATACAGACCGCCACCGTAGCTGGTGACACGGCTCTGGCCGCCGCGGGCATGCTTCACCTGACCGGTTGACTGGCTCAGCCAGGCCCCTGTGGTGAGATCCCCTGCATTCAGAGAAGTTACCTTATCGCCGCCCAGCATCATGCCGTTCTGTTCCAGGCGGTAGGCGGAACCCCAGGCCCCGTCGACATCGCTGCGGCTGTGCAGCACAGTGCCCCACATGCCGGACTGCGGCCGGGTGCGGGTGTCGTCAAGACGCGAGCGCAGGACGTTCATTTCATACTCATGGATAAACTGTGGCGCGGACGCCATCGACAGCATTGCATCGGTAGACGCGGAGGTTGAACCTGGCGCCTGCACCAGCTCCCACTGATTGCCATTACGCACCAGCGTATGCTGCCAGGCTCCCACGTCGAGGCGCCCCCCATTCAGGGCAAACTCAGCATCACCGCCGCCGGTTCGCACCAGGGTCAGCGCGTCGCGACCGGCCTCACGACCGCTGGCCGCCACGTGCAGGGTATGTTTCCCGGAGGCGCTGCCGGTAATATCCAGAAGATCGGCTTCGCCCGTGAGGAGATCGGCATTCATCACAAAATGGCCGCGGCCGGAGAGCGTGCCAAGCGTCAGGGTGCGGTACTCCTCGCCTGCGGCAAATTTCACCGTTCCGCCCGCCATGGAAAGGGATTTGATATCGGAATCTGCCGTCATTTCATAGAGGGAGGAGTTGTCCAGCGACAGGGCATTGACGTTGGTCATGCTGCCGGAGAGGTGGCTGCCGTTGCGGAGCGCGACGTCCACTACAGCACCCTCTTCCGCACGGACAATGCCTGCGGCCTGGCTGGCGTTGAGCGACAGGGAGACCTCACTGCCCTTTCTGGCGGTCAGAAGTTCACCGGTATCGGAGCCAGCGGTGCTGCCATTTGTCAGGAGAATATCCTGCGTCCCGGTACGGGCCATAAACGCAGGGCCGTTTACCGCCCAGACGCTGGAATGATCCAGACCAACCTTGTTCTTGCCGTTGAGGGATATGCCGGACTGATATCCCTTTATGGTGCTACCGATAAACGTGCCGTTGGTATCGTCAAAATCAACGGCTCCGGTGTACATTTCGTTGTTATTAGCAATCACGCCATTCTCGACGATGACCTCGGCATTATTCGTCACGAATTGCTGCATGCGGACTTGTGCCGCGGCTAACTGAGCATCATACACAACAAGCTGGGTTTCAATCGTCGTGTTCCGCAGCCGGGAGTCCCCCATCAATGCGGCGAACTTAACGCTGGCATTATCAATGGTTGCCGTACTGCCAGCGTCCAGCATCAGGTAATCATTAATCTGACCACCGTCCATGACCAGATGGCCGTCAGAGATGGTCACGTTACCGGCAACCGCATCCTTTGCGGTTAGCGTCGCGCCATTTTGAACCTGATAGTCTTCATTACTCGGGGAGCGACCATCAATCAGGGTGTCTTTTTCGATGAGGGTGGCGGCAGAGGAAGCACCGGCGGTGCCAAGTAGTGTGACGAGGATCGCCCTGCGAAGCGGCGAAAAATAAAATAACGGTTTCATGAATTGCCTTTCTGATTAGAAATAAACAGAGAGGAGTTCCTCTCCGTTTATTCATCGGTGAAAAGACAATCAACTGAAATTATTCGGCCAGCATACCCTCTTTTTTGCGCTCGGCTTTAAACAGCGCCACTCGCCCTTCAATGAGGATCTCCACATGACCGAAATAGCGGGAGAGCAGAGACGCTAACCCTTCTGCGCTGTCGGTGCGGTTAGAAAAGATGCCTTTTTGATTATAAATTCGCATCAGTTTTCGCCCGAACCGGTTATGACCCGCATCGTCACCCAGAATGGTTGCGCCAAATAAACATCCTTCTTTCGTTAACGCCGTACTGGCGTGGGCAATTACCTCTGCTTTATCGTGCATTTCGCCGGGCAGGCAGTGGAGCAGATAGAACATCGACACGGAATCAAATTGCTCGCGCAAATGCGGTGGGTACGGGTCGAACACATCATGCAATATGGACGCTTTTATTCTCTTTCTGCCCACGCGGGCCTTCGCCGCCTCCAGACTGGAACTGTTCAAATCAAGCAGCGATATGTCGCAGAGGTCCGGCGTAAACGTCAGGTAATAACCGGTTCCGACACCCACATCGAGGTGGTTATTTTTCATGTTATTTCTGAAATGGGGGATAAGATGCCGCTTTGTGTCGCATTGCCAGGCATAGCGGTTAGAAACCTGAAGCACCCACCAGTCATACAGCTTCAGTGAGAGTGGCGTATAGGCTTTTATTCCATCACGTGTTTTTTTATTCATAGGCTCCCTGCGCGATCGCTGCAGTAAAAAAGGCCACACCGCGTGGCCTGAGTCGTCAGAAGTAGAAGGTAAATTGCGCGACACCGCCAATCGTGCGGTCGCGTCCGGCAATGGCGGTTACGTCAAACTGCATGGCCTCACCGGCGGAAAGCCCGACACCGCCCGTCACCACGCGGCGGTCGTTGCCGCGCATATCAAGACGATAGCCCGCCCGCAGCTGCACCCAGTCGGCGGTGCGCCATTCCGCGCCAAAGGCCGCGTACTGATTTTTGTCGATATACTGGAAATTGCTGACCGGTGTCAGGTCAATATCGGCCCCCAGCGTAACAGGACCGGTTTGCCAGGCGGTACCGGCAGTAAGCTGTGGACGGATCACAAAAGCAGGCTGATAGCCATTCACCTCTCGGGTTTTCACGCGGTTCTCAAACAGGTTTTGCGCGGAAAGGCGCCACCATCCAGCCTGGCGTCGGCGAGGCAAAGAGACCGGCGTCGATGTTGGCGCTCATGGTCTGGTGCTGCCAGTTGCCATCGCGCAGATCGGAGCTGTCATAGTTGTTGATGGCAACGTTATAGTTCCACGTTTCAATACGCTGGATCTTCGGCGTGATGCCAACGCCTGCAGGAATATCCCCCACGGTAAACGGACGGGCAATCGATACACCATATTCCGTGATCAGCGCCGCCATCCCTTCGGCGCGGGAGGTCAGCTTATCCAGATCCTCCTCCACAGGAATAATAGATCCATTGGCAACGCCTTCGAGGTACTCCAGGTCGCTCTGACTGACCAGCGCACGGGCATTGCCCTTCGCCCAGGTGTTAACGGATAGCGCGATGGGCAGTGAATCATCCGGCACCGCCAGCACCATCGACAGCCCGACATTCGCGTATGCATTTTCCCCGGAAAGACCCGCAACCATATCCCCCAGTTTGCCTGCGGCCTGCGCCTCATTGCCGGTGCCAATGGCGCTTTCCAGCCTGTCCCAGGCCGATTTGACATCATCAAAACCATCAATCAGGTTGGCCGGATCGCTGACCTGCGCGCCGAGGGACGGTGCAATCAGGCTGATTTTATCCTGCGAGCGCGACGTCGCCAGCAGGGCCGGGTTCACCAGTGGCGCCACGCCAAAGTGTGCCGACGCCACGCCGGTGCCACCCATGGCGGTGCTGCGGGCATCAAAGCCGTTATAAGAAGCAGAGGCAAAAGGGACTGTCGCGCTAAACCCTGCAATTAACAGGCTGCGCATAATAATATTCGTTTTCATTTTATTTCCAGAGTCATATTGAGTGGCGCGTGATAGCGCACATTGCGTGTGGTATAAATTGCTCTTTATTATGCTATCAGGAAGTTCAATCTGTTTATCTGGCAATAACCTTAAAGACCTTTCCACTATTAACGACTTTAGTGAACGGAATAAATTATTTACCCCCCTATCACCCGAAATGCTTACAATTGTCATCGCTTATTAACGTTATAAAGGATTGCCTGTAAAAAACAGGCTGCCATAATAGATTCCCAACCATTATTTGTGAGAGAAAAACCGTGCGCTATTTCGCTGTCGTGGTTTCATCAATATTAATGTGTGGCTCTTCTCTGGCCACGTCCGTAAACGCCGCAACCCTGCCTGAGCTGGCAGAGGCCTTAAATACACGGTTCGACGTGATGAAGGATGTGGCAGGCTATAAAGCGGCGAACCATCTTCCCGTTGAGGATCTCCCGCGGGAAAAAAATGTGCTCCTGAAGGCGCAGAGCGCTGCCCGTGACGCCATGCTGGATCCGCAGAGTATTGACGCGTTTGTCCAGACGCAAATGGCCATCAGTAAAAATATCCAGTATCGCTACCTTGACCGCTGGCGTTTACAGCCAGAAAAAGCGTGGCAGCCCCGTCCCCTGAAAGAAGTCAGAGCACAAATTCTGGAACTGGATAATACGATCCTGAATCTGATTAGCCGTCAAATCCTGACCGGTGGTGGGTTTGGTGAAGAGCAGGACCGCACGCTGGCCCGGTTGCTGGACGATAAGCAGCTCTCTGACCTTGAGAAGGCACAACTGATTGACGCGCTCGGGAAGATTAAACGTCGCTAACGATCTGCCTGAGCCCGTCATGATGTCGTCGGGCTCAGGGTTTCATTACTTATTTTTCAATGCACATTGTGCAACGTCAGCCTTTAAGGCCTTAATTTCATTCTGCTGCTCGCGTACGGCTTCAATCAGCGGGGCCACCAGCTTTTGGTAGTCGACCTGTTTTTTTCCGTCTTCCGTTTTGACCAGTTCCGGGTAGACCTTTTCCACATTCTGCGCGATTAAGCCGACATCCTGGCTTTTATTCTCTTTCCAGGTATAAGAGACCCCTTCCAGCTGGAGAATTTTGTCCAGAGAGCCTTCGAGAGGACGAATATCTTCTTTCAGGCTTTCATCGCTGAAAGGGCAGCATCTTGCGCCAAGGTCGGCCAGGGCAGAGGCGGAAAACATCAGAGGAATAGCAATAAACGCGGCTTTCTTTAACACCATAATCACTCCATAAATGTGTGTGAGATGCTGAATATTCAGGGTTATGCATTTAAAAATAAGCGTGTCAGCAAGATATTCCCGCGCTGACAATTAAACGGTAGCAACATTTTTTATTTCAAACCATACGGGCTACCGGACAATAAGCGCTGATTATTGTCAGCAATTATCACGAATAACCTGGCGGTCTGTCCGCTGTCTAAAAATAATCTTCCTGTGCAGTTCTATTCGTTTATTACACATTTGGAACCGGAGGGCATCGCGTAAAATATTGCCCCCATTACACTCACAAGGGTCATCATGAGAACTGTTATTTTGTTGATTGCGGCAGTGGGCCTGACGGCGTGCCAGACAAAGCGTGAGCTACCGGTTCAGGTGGCACCGCCGGTCGCCGTCGCAGCACCAGCACCGGTTGCAGAAGAGGTCGCCCCGGTTACCGCAGTTTCACCAGAGGAGAGACTGAGAGCGTGTCATCAAAAAATTGATGCACTTAAACACTACGATAAGAAGCGGGCAAACGCGGCACGCTATGCCCTCTCCAGGGCGATAAAAGCGAAAGCCGACACGCAAGCCAGCGCAGCGCATATTTCGCCTGAAGCGCTACACTATGCCCTGTACCATCAGGATCAGAGTGTCGAGGTGATCTGTACGCAGGTATCGCAGCGCCTGGACAGACTGATTCTGAACAAAGTGATGAAGACTTCTGCCTGATCTGCTTTTGCACGCATGTGGGATTTTTATCACTGAAAGGAAACGGGATAAGTGGTTGAATAATGGCAGAGAGGCTGGCCTCTTCTGCCATTCCGACATCTCAACGTTTTGTAGTTGCCTTCATGCCGGGTTCTTTGGCATGTTAACCTGACCTTTCAATTTTGTTCACGTGACGAGTTTGCGAGCAAAGCGATGATTAAGTGGCCCTGGAAATCAAATGATGCTGGTCAACATGCGGCGCTGCCGTGGGATGACGCGCTGGCGATCCCCGTGCTGGCCAGTCTCCAGCCGGATGAACAGTCAAAGCTGATTCAGCTGGCGGATCGCTTTTTGCAGCAAAAGCGGCTGGTCCCGCTGCAGGGGTTTGAGCTGGATGCCCATAAAAGTGCGCGCATCGCCCTGCTGTTCTGCCTGCCGGTGCTTGAACTCGGTATTGAGTGGCTGGACGGTTTCCACGAAGTGCTGATCTACCCTGCGCCGTTCGTGGTGGATGACGAGTGGGAAGATGATATAGGGCTGGTGCATAACCAGCGCGTGGTGCAGTCCGGGCAAAGCTGGCAGCAAGGGCCGATTATCCTCAACTGGCTCGATATTCAGGACTCGTTCGACGCGTCCGGTTTTAATCTGATTATTCATGAGGTGGCGCATAAGCTGGATACCCGCAACGGCGATCGCGCCAGCGGTGTGCCGCTGATCCCGCTTCGCGACGTCGCGGGGTGGGAGCACGATCTGCACGCGGCGATGGATAACATCCAGGACGAAATTGACCTGGTGGGGGAAAGCGCGGCCAGCATCGATGCCTATGCGGCGACCGATCCCGCCGAATGCTTTGCGGTGCTGTCAGAGTATTTCTTCAGCGCACCCGAGCTCTTCGCGCCCCGTTTCCCGGCGCTGTGGCAGCGTTTCTGCCACTTTTATCAGCAGGATCCGCTTAAGCGCCTGCGGCAGCATGAGGAGTCTGGCGGCGCGTCTGCCCGCCAGGTCCACTAGCGTCTTCCGGCCGGGGTACGCTCAGCTGACCATACCCCTACGCTCAGGGCCAAAAACAGCAGCGCCATTCCCCAGGCGGCCACGATTAACGACGACTCACCGGATATGCGCGTTACCAGCGGGACCAGCAGCGCGCTGACGCCGTAGCCTAACGTATGGCTGGTGGCAATCACCCCCGCTCCTTTCCCTGTCGTCAACCTGTCGTTCAGCAGCAACTGATAGCCGGGCGTCGCCATGGCCGCCCCCAGCGAGGTGATGACGATCCCCACGTAGAACAGCGCGACATCCGCAATACACATCACCCCAAGGCCGATAACCATCAGCCCCGCCGCCAGGCAGAGCAAGGTGACCGGGCTGAAATGCTGCGGGCGCACCACCAGAAACTGCGCCGCGAGCGTGGCCAGCGCGGCCAGGCTCAGCAGGACCGCGACATGATGGCTAATCTCCCGGGCGTTACCGTTCAGCAACGGGCTAAGATGCGGTGACAGGCCAAGCTGCATCAGACTCACCAGCGCCGCCAGCAGCAGCGCCAGCAGCAGAAACGGCAGCATTGCTGCGGTTAGCCGGGTCGACTGGTGCGCCACCGGCGGCAGCGGCGGATCGGCGACTTCGCGAAGCACCAGCAGCAGAGCGATTAACGGCGCGATCGCCATCAGCCACAGCGGCGCCACCGGGTTAACGCTGAGCATCATCGCCGCCAGCGGCGGGCCGAGCAGACGCCCGCAGCTGAGACCGGAGCTGATTGTCGCCAGCGCGGCCATTCTTTTCTCCAGCCCCGCACGCTGAATCGCCCACGTCTGGGCCGCAGGCACCAGCCCGGAGACCGTCAGGCCGTACAGCGTTCGCGAGAGGACCAGCCCCGCCAGCCCCCAGACGGTATCCAGCCTCCCGGCGGCCATCGCCCAGACCACCAGCGCCATGACGACAAAACTGGCCAGATAGCCGCTGAGCGCGGCCAGCATCACGCTTTTACAGCCGTGCCGCTCGCTCTGGCGTCCCCACCAGGGCGAGGCCGGTAAAAAGAGCATCGATCCGAACATCAACAGACCCGCCCAGACGGAGAGGGAGAGTCCGGTCAGGGTGACCAGCTGCGGCAGCATCACCAGCAAACCGTTTTGTCCGATCCCTAATAAACCTGCACACAATGCCAAGGGCCAGTTCGCTTTCGGGGTGAGATTGTCCGTCAGAGTGTCAGAAAGTGAGCGCATAGAATTGTGAACATAGTGTCAATAAATGTGTGGAAATCATGAACTTTATGAAAACAAATATTGCAAAAATAGTTGCGACTGTAAACAGAATGAATATCATAACGAGAATTATTATCAGTCATGGAATGAGGTACACCTATGCGTACTCTGCCCCGCTCTGCCGGTACAGACGTTGCGGCCCAGTGTTTTTTAAACGCCCTGTTGCGCGAAACGAAGGACTGGCGCTATCTCCCCGCGACCTGCGCGGATGCGTTATCGCAAATCCATATCCCGCTCTCGCCAACCCAGGCCATTCGGGTTTCAGTACACTATTTTTCCCCAACCCAGCATCATCAGTACCGTTTCCCGGCAACGCTTATCCAGAGCGACAGCGACTATGGTGACGCCGTCACTTTCCCTCAACTGGTTGATTTAATTCTTGAAAAACCCTCTGTAAAAGGCTCACTGGATGCCGATACGCTGGCGCGTTTTAAACAGCGCGTCCTCGAAAGCCATGCCCACACCTGGCAGGCGATCGACCTGCGTCACCGCTGGGCAACCCTGCGCGACACGCCGCTGACGTTCGCCGAGGCGGAACAGGCGCTGCTGGTGGGGCATGCGTTTCACCCGGCCCCGAAATCGCACGAGCCGTTTAACGAAGCCGAAGCGCGTCGCTATTTGCCCGATTTCGCCTCCCGCTTCCCGCTGCGCTGGTTTGCCGTTGAGAGCGAACTGATTGCCGGCGACAGCCTGAACGTCTCCCTGCGCGAACGCCTGCTGCGATTCGCCGCCCAGAGCGCGCCTGAGCTGCTCGGCCACTTCACCGACACCCGCTGGCTGCTGCCGATGCATCCATGGCAGGCGGAGTATCTGCTGGAGCAGGCGTGGTGCCAGCGGCTGGTGACGAAGGGTGCTCTGCAGGATCTGGGCGAAGCGGGCGCACAATGGTTGCCGACAAGCTCTTCCCGCTCGCTGTACAGCGAAACCAACAGCGACATGATTAAGTTTTCCCTCAGCGTGCGCCTGACCAACTCGGTGCGCACGCTGTCGGTGAAAGAGGTTAAACGCGGGATGCGTCTGGCGCGTCTGGCGAAGACGGCGCGCTGGCAGGAACTCCAGGCGCGCTACCCCACCATGCGCGTCATGCAGGAAGACGGCTGGGCGGGTCTGCGTGACGAAAGCGGCACCATTCAGGAAGAGAGCCTGATGGCGCTACGCGTTAACCTGCTGTTTGATACCCCGGCTACGCAAACCAACGTGCTGGTGAGCCTGACGCAGGCCGCGCCGGACGGCGGTGATAGCCTGCTGGCCGCGGCGGTGCGCCGCCTCAGCCAGCGGCTGGATTTACCGCTAGCCCAGGCCGCGCGCTGCTGGCTGGACGCCTATTGCGACCGCGTGCTCCTCCCGCTGTTCAGCGCCGAGGCGGACTACGGTCTGGTGCTGTTGGCACACCAGCAAAATATCCTCGTTGAGATGCAGCAGGATTTCCCCGTCGGGCTTATCTACCGTGACTGCCAGGGCAGCGCCTGGACCGAAGGGGCCGACGCGTGGCTGCAGGAGGCGGGCGAAAGCGAGGTGGAAAACCGCTTCGGCGAGAGCCAGCTGCTGCGCTACTTCCCCTATTACCTGCTGCTGAACTCCACACTCGCCGTCACCGCCGCCCTCGCCGCTGCCGGTTTCGACAGCGAAGAGAGCCTGATGACCCGGGTGCGTGACGCGCTGGCCGGACTGCGCCAGACCGCGAAGCAGACCCGCTGCCTTGACTACGTGCTCGACAGCCCGACCTGGAACTGCAAAGGCAACTTCTTCTGTTACCTGCACGATCGCAACGAAAACACCATTGCCGACCCGGCGGTGATCTATTTCGACTTTAGCAACCCGTTTTACAAGGAGAAGGCGTGATGGCTAACGCGAATATCGTCCATTCCGGCTACGGCTTTCGCTGCACCGCAACGGATAAATCTCTTCCGCTGAGCCTGGGTCTCGACGGCAGCGCGGTGCTTGAGCGCCTGAACGACATCCCGGACGGCTGGCTGGTCGAGGCGCTGGATCAGCTGTTTGTCGCCGCACCGTCGCTGACCGGCATCACGCTGCCATGGGCGGTCTGGCAGGATGAACCCCAGGCGCAGGCGCTGTTTCGCCAGGCTCACGGGGATTATCTGGCCCGTGAGACCTTCTGGCAGTTGCCGCTGTGGCTTAGAGGCGAACGTCCGCAGGCCAGCGGTGGCATGCAGTTCGATGAGAGCCGTCAGCTGTACTTCCCGCTGCGCCCTCACCGTCCGCAGGGCGAAGTCTATCGCCGTTACGATCCGCAGATTAAACGCACCCTGAGCTTCCGCGTGGCGGACGTGGCGCTGGACGGCGAACGTTTTACCCAATGGATGAACAATCCACGCGTCAACGCCTTCTGGGAGATGGCCGGCCCGCAGGCCGAGCAGGAGAACTACCTGCGCCGTCAGCTCGATTCGACGTACTGCTATCCGGTTATCGGCTGCTTTGACGATCGGCCGTTCGGCTATTTTGAGCTTTACTGGGCGCCGGAAGATCGTATTGGTCGCCACTATCGCTGGCAGCCGTTTGACCGCGGGCTGCATATGCTGGTCGGGGAAGAGAACTGGCGCGGCGCGCAGTATATCCGCAGCTGGCTGCGCGGCCTGAGCCACTACCTGTTTATGGATGAACCGCGCACCACGCGGATTGTCGCCGAGCCACGTTTCGACAATCAGCGCCTGTTCCGCCATCTGGCTAGCGCCGGTTTCGACACCGTCAAAGAGTTCGATTTCCCGCACAAGCGTTCGCGCCTCATCATGAGCGAGCGTCACCGCTTCTTCAGCGAGGTGGGCCTGTGAACGCACTCTGGCAAAAAGTGAACCGTGAGATGGTGGCGAAGATCCTCGCCGAGCTGGAATACGAGCGCGCCCTGCGCGCCGAGTCCCTGGACACGGACCGCTGGCAAATCACCATGGGCAGCGAAACCTGGCAGTTTCACGCCACGCGCGGGATCTGGGGCTGGCTGCATATCGACCCGAACAGCCTGACTGCCGTGAGCGGCGCGGCCATTGAAGCGGAAAGCGCGCTGCTGCAGCTGGCCACGGTGCTGGAGATGAGCGATGCGCAAACGGCTGAGCATCTGGAAGATCTCTACGCCACGCTGCGGGGCGATATTCAATTGCTGCAGGCGCGTGAAGCGCTGGATGCCGACGCGCTTATCCACCTCGACCCGGACGAACTGCAGTGTCTGATGAGCGGCCATCCGAAGTTTATTTTTAACAAGGGACGCCGCGGCTGGGGGCTGGATGCGCTGCGCCAGTACGCGCCGGAATACCGCGGGCGTTTTCGCCTGCACTGGGTCGCCGTTAAGCGCGAGCAACTGGTCTGGAGCAGCGACGCCGATTGCGACATTCACAATCTGCTGGCCAGCGCGATGGACAACGCCGAGCGCGCCCGCTTCGACACCCGCTGGCAGGCGCTGGGGCTCGACGACAGCTGGCTGCCGGTGCCGCTGCACCCGTGGCAGTGGCAGCAGAAGATCGCCATTCATTTCCTGGCCCAGCTGGCGCGCGGTGAGATGGTGGATCTGGGCGAGTTTGGCGATGAGTACCTGGCGCAGCAGTCCCTGCGCACGCTGACCAACGCCAGCCGCCGCACGAAATATGACATCAAGCTGCCGCTGACTATCTACAACACCTCCTGCTATCGCGGTATTCCGGGCAAGTACATTGCTGCCGGGCCGCTGGCATCGCGCTGGTTACAGCAGCAGTTCACCCGCGACGCCACCCTCGTCCGCTCTGGCGCGCAGGTGCTTGGCGAACCAGCGGCGGGGTATCTCTCGCATCCGGGTTATGCCGCATTGCCGAAAGCGCCCTATCGCTACCAGGAGATGCTGGGCGTGATCTGGCGGGAAAACCCCTCCTGCTATCTGCAGGACGGTGAACAGGCGGTGCTGATGGCGGCGCTGATGGAGACCGATAACGCCGGGCGTCCGCTGATTGACGCGTGGATCACACACTCGGGGTTAAGCGCCGAAGCGTGGCTGGAAACGCTGTTTGAGGCGACGGTGATCCCGTTCTATCACCTGCTGTGTCGCTACGGGGTGGCGCTCATCGCCCACGGGCAGAACGTGACGCTGGTGATGAAAGATTACGTCCCACAGCGCATCCTGCTGAAGGATTTCCAGGGTGATATGCGCCTGGTGGATGAGGATTTCCCGCAGGCGCAGAGCCTGCCGGAGCAGGTGAAAGCCGTCACGGCGCGCCTGAGCGCGGATTACATCATTCACGACCTGCAAACCGGCAACTTTGTGACGGTGCTGCGGTTTATCTCGCGTCTTACCCAGCAAAGCGGGGTCAGCGAAACGCGTTTCTACCAGATCCTCGCCGGCGTGCTGCAGCGCTATATGGCTGCGCACCCGGATCTGGCGGAGCGCTTCGCCAAATTCGATCTCTTCAGGCCGCAGATCATTCGCGTGATCCTCAACCCGGTCAAACTGACCTTCTCCGAACACGACGGCGGCAGCCGTATGCTGCCGAACTATGTCTCCGATCTTGATAACCCTCTTTTTCTGGTCTCCCGGGAGTCAGCGCAATGAAAACCTATGATTTCATCGGCATTGGTATTGGCCCGTTTAACCTCAGCATCGCCGCCCTCGCAGAGGGGCTGGACGGCTTTAGCTCGCTGTTTCTTGAGCGTAAACCGCATTTTTCCTGGCACCCGGGAATGATGGTGCCGGACTGCCACATGCAGACCAGCTTCCTGAAGGATCTGGTCAGCGCCGTGGAGCCTACCAACCGCCACAGCTTCCTCAACTACCTGGTGCAGCGTAAAAAGTTCTACCGCTTTCTGACCACCGAGCAGCGCACCGTCTCTCGCGAAGAGTTTGCCGATTACCTGTGCTGGGCGGCGGAAAACCTCACCAATCTCGCCTTCAGCCAGCAGGTGCAACAGGTCAGTTTTGATGAGAACAGCGGCCTGTTTGAGGTGGTAACCCAGCGCGATCGCTTCCTGGCACGCCATGTCTGCGTGGGGATTGGCAAACAGATCAATCTGCCCGACTGCGTCACGGTGCAGGACGATACCTGCTTCCACGCCAGCGAGATGATGCTGCGCACGCCGGATCTGGCGGGCAAGCGCGTGACTATCGTCGGCGGCGGGCAGAGCGGCGCCGACCTGTTTTTAAATATCTTCCGCGGGGAATGGGGACAGCCGCTGAGCCTGAACTGGGTGTCACGCCGCAACAATTACAACGCGCTGGATGAGGCCGCATTTGCCAACGAGTATTTCACGCCGGAGTACGTGGACAGCTTCTCCACGCTCGGTGAAGAGGCCCGTCGCCAGATGCTGCACGAGCAGAAGATGACCTCCGACGGGATCACCACCGAGTCTCTGCTGGCCATTTACCGCGCCATGTACCACCGCTTTGAAGTGCTGCGTGAGAAACCCTGGGCGCACCTGATGCCGTCCCGCTCGGTGACCGCGCTGACGCGGCTGCAAAACGGGCAGCGCCTGAGCATACAGCATCACCTCGACGGCGGCAGCGAGCAGCTGGAGAGCGACGTGGTGATTTTTGCCACCGGCTACCGTGCCGTACAGCCGGCGTTCCTCGCGCCTTTGTCTCACCGCCTCCATCTGGATACGGACGACGCCTTCTGTATCAACAACGATTTCACCCTTGAATGGGACGGCCCGCAGAGCAATCGCCTGTTTGCCGTGAATGCCGGGATGCACCGTCTCGGCATTGCCGAACCCCAGCTCAGCCTGATGGCCTGGCGTGCAGCGCGAATTCTGAATCGCGCGCACGGCGATGAGCCGTTTGAGCTGGCCACTACCCCCGGCGTGATCCACTGGCGCAGCACCGCCAGCCCGGAGAGCAGCCAGGTTTTTAAATCGTTAGCCAAAACGACTGAGTACTGACACACACATTCAGGATCAACATAACAATGAAACGTTCTCATCTTTGGGTTTTAAATCCGTGCTTGCTTGCAATGCTTTCTACCTCTGCGTGGGCAGAAGAACAAAAGGAAGAAAATATCGTTGTCTCCGCCAGCCGCGCGCACCGCAGCGTGGCGGAGATGGCGCAGACCACCTGGGTTATTGAGCGGGCTGAAATTGAGCAGCAGGTTCAGGGCGGGAAAGAGATTAAAGACGTGCTGGCGCAGCTGATCCCGGGCATGGACGTCAGCAGCCAGGGGCGTACCAACTACGGCATGAACCTGCGCGGCCGTTCGATGATGGTGATGGTGGACGGCGTGCGTCTGAACTCGTCCCGCAGCGACAGCCGTCAGCTTGATTCGATCGATCCGTTCAACATCGACCGTATCGAAGTGATCTCCGGCGCCACCTCGCTCTACGGCGGCGGCAGTACCGGGGGTCTGGTGAACATCGTCACCAAAAAAGGCCAGCCGGAGACTGAGGTTGAGTTCCAGACCGGTGCCAAAAGCGGCTTTAACAGCCATAACGATCACGATGAGAACGTGTCGGCGGCGGTCAGCGGCGGGAATGACAACGCGTCCGGCCGTCTGTCGGTCTCGTATCAGCGCTACGGCGGCTGGTATGACGGCAACGGTAACGAGGTGATTATCGATAACACCCAGACCGGCTTACAGTATTCCGACCGTATTGATGTGATGGGCACGGGCACCATCAACATTGACGATCACCAGCAGCTGCAGTTAACCACGCAGTACTACAAGAGCGAATCCGACGGCAAGCATGGCCTGTATCTCGGGAAGAACTTCTCGGCGGTAACGGGTGATGCCACGGCGTATAACAAAAACAACCTGGACTCTGACCGTATTCCTGGTACCGAGCGCCATCTGATTAACCTGCAGTACTCCAATACCGATTTCTGGGGTCAGGACCTGGTTGCGCAGATCTACTATCGTGATGAGAGCCTGACCTACTACCCGTTCCCGACCCTGAGCAAAGGGGCGGTGACCAGCATTGGCGCCTCCCAGCAGAAAACCGATTTTTACGGCGGCAAGCTGACGCTGAACAGCAAACCGGTGGATGACCTGACGCTGACCTGGGGTGTGGATGCCGATCACGAAACCTTCGATGCTAACCAGCAGTTCTTCGACCTGAGCAAAGCGGCGGCGAGCGGCGGCATGAAGCTCGACAACGCCTATAACGTGGGCCGTTATCCGGGTTACAGCATCACCAACCTCGCCCCGTTCCTGCAGGCGAGCTACGACATTGACGCCATTACCCTGAGCGGCGGCGTGCGCTACCAGTACACCGAAAACAAGGTGGATGATTTTGTCGGTTACGCCCAGCAGCAGGCCATCGCCACCGGCAAGGCCACCTCTGCCGACGCGGTACCGGGTGGGAAGACGGATTACAACAACTTCCTGTTTAACGCCGGGATCCTTGGCCGCCTGACCGAACAGCAGCAGCTGTGGTTTAACTTCTCTCAGGGCTTCGAAATTCCTGACCTGGCGAAATATTACGGCTCCGGCACATATCAGCTTGTCGACGGGCACTATCGTCTGGTTAACAGCGTGAACGTGAACGATTCGAAACTGGATGGCATCAAGGTCAACGCGTATGAGCTGGGCTGGCGTTACACCGGGGATAACCTGCGCACGCAGGTCGCGGCCTATTACTCGCTCTCGGATAAAACCATCACCATCAACAAGACGGACATGACCATTAACCTCGAAGACGACAAGCGTCGTATCTACGGGGTGGAAGGTCAGGTGGACTATTTCTTCACCGACAGCGACTGGAGCACGGGCGCAAACTTCAACGCCATTAAGTCCGAAACCCGTGAAAACGGCAAATGGGAGAAGCTGACGGTTGACAGCGCCAGCCCGTCGAAAGCCAGCGCCTGGGTCAACTGGGCACCGGGCGACTGGACCCTGCGCGTGCAGAGTACGCAGACCTTTGACGTCTCTGATGCCGACGGCAAGAAGATCGACGGCTATAACACCGTCGACTTCCTTGGCAGCTACGCCCTGCCGGTGGGTAAAGTCAGCTTCAGCGTGGAAAACCTGCTGGACAAGAACTACACCACCGCCTGGGGCCAGCGTGCTCCGGGGCTGTACAGCCCAACCTACGGCGCACCGGGTCTTTATACCTATAAAGGCCGTGGCCGCACTTTTGGTCTGAACTACTCCGTCCTGTTCTAAGTCATCGCGCCGCCTGCCTGCGGGCGGCGCACTTCCTGTGTAATTTCACCGCGATTTTGCTATAAAATCAGCGATTTGCTGAAATTGTCGGCAAACGATCAAAAAGGGTGTTTTCCCCCTTTGACAAGGCGTACTGAGGTCGTTACTATGCGCCTCGTTCACACGATTCCTCTGTAGTTCAGTCGGTAGAACGGCGGACTGTT
>NZ_JAIWJZ010000216.1:0-242 GCF_020216105.1 Enterobacter sp. K16B | reverse complement strand
GTTAGTGTCCTTACGGATGTGGGGGTTCGAGTCCCCCCCCTCGCACCATAAATCACAATGATATTGCTCGCACTGGGCGAAGGTGGCGGAATTGGTAGACGCGCTAGCTTCAGGTGTTAGTGTCCTTACGGATGTGGGGGTTCGAGTCCCCCCCCTCGCACCAACGAGGCGATATCAAACCAGTAAGATGACTGTGCGAAGGTGGCGGAATTGGTAGACGCGCTAGCTTCAGGTGTTAGTGT
>NZ_JAIWJZ010000215.1:0-2787 GCF_020216105.1 Enterobacter sp. K16B | reverse complement strand
ACCTCTTGCATGCCATGCAAGCGCTCTCCCAGCTGAGCTATAGCCCCATCGTAAAGCTGTCATGTTGACGGGCGGCATAATATGAATTCCGCTGCGGAGTGTCAACGGCAAAATCAATACCCGCCGTTCAATCGCCGAAAAATCATGCAAATGAATCACTTTGCGAGCCTGCTCGCAGTCATGAGTTAAGCCTGTCACGTTTTCGTCTAAAACGGTGCTATAAAATGAACCGTTAATTGACCCCACAAATATTCAGGAAATTGCATGATCAAGGAACGAATGACGCCAGAAGAGTTAGCCCTCCTCACTGGCTATAGCCGCCAGACCATCAATAAATGGGTACGCAAAGAGGGTTGGATTACATCGCCAAAACCGGGAGTCCAGGGCGGGAAAGCGCGTCTGGTGCATGTGAACGAAAAAGTGCGTGACTTTATTCGCAGTGCACGACGGGCAACTGAAACGCCCGAGCTGCCCGAAGGCGCCAGCCACGACAGTTCGCTTCATACCCTGCTCCTGACGCTGGCCAACGAAATGACGCCGGAAGAACAGAAACAGATGACATCGCTGTTACTGCGGGAAGGGATTACCGGATTGCTGCAACGTTTAGGGATTCGCGATCGGAATGAATATTAAAAATTTACCTGGCAAAATGACCACGGAAGAACTGGCGCTAATTTTGGGGGTTGCCAGGCAGACGGTTAATCGCTGGATACGCCAGCAGGCGTGGAAAACCGAAGGGCTCAACGGTGTGAAAGGCGGTCGGGCGAGGCTTATTCATGTTGATGCACGCGTGAAAGACTATATTAAGCGCCTCCCGGCGATCCGGAGCCGTCAGGCGGTTTACCATCTCGCGGAGGCCACCACCACATATCATAGCTCTCCTACAAGCCTGCGCCCGGGCATTATTGAGACGCTGGAGAATATGACTGAGCTGGAGCAGAAGCGTCTGGAAGACTTTTTGAAGCGCGAAGGGATTCGCGGCTTTCTTACGCGCCTGGATATTGCTGAACACAATGCATAAAAAAACGGCAGGTTACCCTGCCGTTCTTCTTTTCGGGGACGTCATTACTGCTGGTTTTCACGCTCGGCGATAAAGTCCAGCGCCTTGTTAATGCGCGCCACGCTGCGTGACTTGCCGATAGCATGGACAGTCACATCCAGCGCCGGAGACTGGCCTGCACCGGTCACCGCAACGCGCAGTGGCATACCCACTTTACCCATGCCCACCTCCAGCTCGTCTGCCGTCGCCTGAATGGCATGATGCACATTCTCAGCGGTCCACTCGGTGAGTGCGGCAAGCTTGTCACGTACCACTTCCAGCGGCTGACGCGCAACAGGGCGGAGATGTTTCTTCGCGGCGTCGGCGTCAAACTCATCAAACTCTTCATAGAAGTAGCGGCAGCTTTCAGCAATCTCTTTCAGCGTCTTGCAGCGCTCGCCGAGCAGTCTCACCAGATCTGCCAGTTCAGGGCCGGTGCGGGTATCAATATTTGCCTGCTCAATGTGCCACTGCAGGTACGTCGCCACGTATTCTGGCTGCATGGTATTGATGTAATGGTGGTTCAGCCACAGCAGTTTGTCGGTGTTGAACGCGCTCGCCGATTTACTCACAGAACTCAGAGAGAACAGTTCGATCATCTCTTCGCGGCTGAAGATCTCCTGGTCACCATGAGCCCAGCCCAGACGCACCAGATAGTTCAGCAGTGCTTCCGGCAGGTAGCCGTCGTCGCGGTACTGCATAACGCTTACCGCACCGTGACGTTTAGACAGTTTTTTCCCGTCGTCGCCGTTGATCATCGAAACGTGCGCATAGACAGGCACAGGTGCGTTCAGTGCTTTCAGGATGTTGATCTGACGTGGCGTGTTGTTGATATGGTCTTCACCACGAACAACGTGGGTAATTTCCATATCCCAGTCGTCAACCACAACGCAGAAGTTATACGTTGGAGAACCGTCGGTACGGCGGATGATCAGGTCATCCAGCTCCTGGTTGCTGAATTCGATCGGACCACGGATCTGGTCGTCGAAGACCACAGAGCCCTCTTGCGGGTTAGCAAAACGCACCACGCAAGGCTCATCAGCGGCATGTTCGCTGTGGTCGTGACGGCAACGGCCGTCATAGCGTGGCTTTTCACCGTTTGCCATCTGCTCTTCACGCAGCGCATCCAGACGCTCTTTGGAGCAGTAGCATTTATACGCTGTGCCCGCGACCAGCATCTCATCAATGACAGCGTTATAGCGGTCAAAGCGTTTAGTCTGGAAGTAAGGACCTTCATCCCACTCCAGATTCAGCCAGTTCATCCCATCCATAATGGCTTCAATTGCTTCTGGCGTGGAGCGCTCAAGATCGGTGTCTTCAATACGCAGCACGAACTCACCTTTGTTGTGGCGTGCAAAGAGCCAGGAATAGAGAGCAGTACGAGCACCACCGACGTGCAGATAGCCTGTCGGGCTCGGCGCGAAGCGAGTTTTGATTTTCATGAAATGGCCTTACGTTATAAAGATGCCGGTAATCGGCAAATCCCGGGGAAAAAACGATGGGCAATATTCTATCACTGTGGGGGGATTCCTCAATGTTGATCCCTTTATCGTGAAGGAGTTTGCGATTTTTGTTTAGAAATCATGCGCCACTGCCCGTTTCGCGATCGTTTTGTCTAATTTTACGACGAACGAATAAAAACTTTAGAAAATGCGTTGACTCATTTTCAACTCTCCCTATAATGCGACTCCACACAGCGGGGGTGATTAGCTCAGTTGGTAGAGCATCTCCTTTACACGGAGGGGGTC